>MVQR01000024.1 GCA_002067815.1 Syntrophus sp. PtaB.Bin001
TTCCCGTCAGCACGTCCGCCGCCCGCTTGACTGCCATGAGCTCTTCCATGGAGGGGTTGGCAATGGCCATTGTCAAACCGGACAACTGAGCCATTGCCAGGAAGGAGGCGTTGAGCCATTTACGTTCCGGGAGACCGAAAGAGACATTGGAGATGCCCAGGATCGTCCGTGCCTGAAAGCGGTTCGCGCACCAGGCGATGGTCTTCAAAGTTTCCGCCGGGGCCCGGGAATTGGTGGCCGCGGTCATAACCAGACCGTCGATGACGATGTCCTCTTTCGTAAAGCCGAAGTGCCGAGCTTTTCCGTAGACGTCCCGGACAATGGCGATCCGCCTTTCGGCTGTTTCCGGAACTTCACCGTCCGCCAACGGCAGGAGAATGAACATCGCCCCGTAATGGGCGGCCAGGGGAAGGAGCTTTTCGCATTTTTCCTTCTCTCCGGAGATGGAGTTGATCAAGGCGCGGCCGGGATAAAGGCGCAGCGCCGCCTCCATGGTTTCCACTTTTGACGTATCGATTACCAGCGGCAACTCCGTAGCTGTAGCCAGCAGAGAAATGACGTCCCGGATCGTCTTTTCTTCGTCGATGTTGGGGACTCCCACGTTGACGTCCAGCAGGTCAGCTTTCTGCTGTTCCTGCTCCCGCATCATCTGCCGGACGAGGGACATCCGCCCGGCGAGAAGTTCCTGTTGCAGGGCTTTCTTGCCCGTAGGGTTGAGGCGTTCGCCGACGATGACCAGGGGCTTGTTCCTCTCAAGCAGCCGGAAACTCCGGGCGGAGCTGACGGCGCCGATGGAGGCGCGGACCGGGGGGCAGGGCGGAACATCCCGGAGTTTATCGGCCAAGGCCCGGATGTGATCGGGCGTCGTCCCGCAGCAGCCGCCGAGGAGATTGACGCCGGCGGCAGCGAAGGCCGGGCCGTAGACGGCGAAAGTTTCTGCATCCATATCGAAGAAGGTGCATTCCCCTTCGAGCCGGGGAAGACCGGCGTTGGGTTTGGCGGCCAGGGGAACGGTGGCGTAGGGCTTCATAGCCTCGATAAAAGTGAGCATGGCCTCTGGTCCGGTGGAACAGTTGCAGCCGATGGCATCGGCGCCGAGACTCTGTAAGGTAATCAGGGCTGAAACAGGATCGGTTCCGTTGAGGGTGCGGCCGCCGTTTTCATAGGTCAGGGTGACTATAGTAAAAGCCGGGCAGGTCTCTTTTACGGCCAGGAGGGCGGCACGGGCCTCCTGGATATCCATCATCGTTTCGATGACGAAAAGGTCGACTCCCCCCTCCGCCAGTCCCCGGATCTGTTCCGAAAAAACGGCAACGGCCTCTTCAAAGGGAAGATCGCCGAAAGGTTCCACAAAATGTCCTGTGGAACTGATATCACCGGCGACGAGGATGCCGGGACCGACAGCGCGCCGGGCAATCCGGGCCAGTTCGTGGTTGATTTCCCGAACCTGCTGTGCGCTCCCGTATTGCGCGAGCTTATAGCTGTTTGCCCCGAAGGTTCCGGTGTAGACGATATCTGCGCTGGCGTGTCGATAGGCCTGGTGGATATCCGCGAGGACATCGGGATGTTCCAGACACCACAATTCCGGGCATACCCCGCCGGGCATTCCGCGCTTCTGCAACTCGGTTCCCGTGGCGCCGTCCAGGATCAGGATTCTCTTTTTCAGAAGGCGGCGAATTGCTTCCTTGGATTTCATAGGATTTCTCCCAGATTTCAAAATCGATTACTTTCGAGGATCTTTTGAAGGATTTGTCTTAGCCTGTCAGGAGAGGAGCTGTCAATAGCGATTTATAACGAATCGCTTTTTCCGCCTGAACCGGCCTTAATAATCCCCGTTATTGCAGTTACGGATTTTTCGGGGACCAAAAGGCAACTGTCCGTCAGGGTGACGCCGAAACGTTCCAATTGCAGCAGACGATAGAGCGTCCGTTGATTTTCCAGGAGAAAATCTCCGTACCCGGCGGAATAGCGACGGTTCAGGAGTATTCTGCCTTCCCTTCGCAGGGAATTGCCCAGATAGCTCATGATCCAGTCCAGAGCGGCATCGGTCGTCTCGCTGGCAGTGGCGTCCATCACTACTGCCCGGGTTACATTCCGTCCGGCGGCGTCTTCGGAAATGGCCGCCATGATTGCTGGTCCTGCCGTCGCCCCCATCAGCGCCGCTTCCCGGCATTGTTTGAGAAATCTGGCAAGATTGCGGCTTGCGAAGATCACATCTCCTTCAAGAACTACGCGGTCCTCCGATATTTCCCGGATCGGCAGGCGGAGAAAGGTCCCTTTCAGGGAAATAAGCGATTGCGCTTCTTCCATGTATCGTTCGATTTCCTCAGTCTGCCGGGGAGAGATTATCGTTGCGTTCCGCCGGTAACCCAGCCGCCGGTAAATCTGTTCCCGGGGCAGGTCGATCCGAATGGTCTCGAAATCGGACTGGAAGGGGGGAGAGGAAAAAGGTTCGCGAATAACGGCCAAGACGGGGCTCTCCTTTAACCCGATGTTCGGGAGTATCCGATTCCGCTTATCCGCAGAATGCGGCTTGAGATTTCTGTTTTTGCCCCCAGAAGTGTTTCCACCAGCCAAAGCCGGGAATCGATGTGATCGGTTATTCCCAGAATGACGAAGGTGCTCCGGCCGTCCGCCAGGGCCGCGAAGGGGATTATCTGGTCCGCTATATGGAAATCCAGCGTAGCGCCGGATTGCAGGGCTTCCGCCAGCATACCGGCGACCTTTCTGCCGATGAATTCGGAACTGCGGCGCGGCGCGCCGGCGCAGTCAGCGCCCAGCAGGCATCCCTTGTCGGTTCTTGCCCATACCGCCAGGGCCGCTCCTGCCTGAGCGGCTGATTTTTCATAAACCGGATTTTCCTCTGTATCATAGAGCAGATCTATCCGGGCGGAATATCCCATAGCTTTGAGACTCTTTTGACATTCCTCCGCCATTCTGTCGGAGACCCGGCGTTCCTTGAGCAACGAAGACAGGGCGATTCCTTTGATTTCCACAAGGTTCCCCTGAACGGCAAGGGTTATAGGAGCCAAAGGACGTTTCAGCGGCATCACATCGATGGCAATCTGCCCCTGTCCCTTGGGAACATAGCCGGGGCGGATAATTTTGAGGTCGATCCGCGCGCCCATCGATTTCAAAAGGGGCAGGAGGACATATTGAAGGGAATACAGGGAAGGCGCGAAGTCTTGAAAAAGTCCTCCCGTAATGCGGAAACTGGACGGCTTATCGGCATACAGAGCAAGGGGGAGGACGCACAGGACAAGCATGGTGGTGGAGCCTGCCGTGCCTATGTCCCATTCATAGCGGCCGCCCCGGATCGTCCTTCCGGGAAAAAATCTGATTTCTCTGCTCCCGAGCGATGCGCCTTCCAGACGGCCCCTGCAGAGCTCGGCAATGGCTTCGATTCCCCGTAGATGCTGGGCTCTCAATCCCGGTTTAGGCCTTTTCGTTCGGATGTTGGTCAGGTGAAGGTCTTGGCCCGCCAGGGCGGCCAGAGAAACGGCATCGCGCACGATGGTTCCTGATCCGGATTTCATGCTGCCGTCAATCTCGATCATCTTTTTCCCTTTTCCCGGAAAAGCAGCTGCTTCTCCGGCAGGAAGGCGATCATCCCCTGCTTTTGCGGGCGAGATGCTGCATCAGTCCGCCGTCGGCGATCAGTTCCTGCATGAACGGAGGAATCGGCTGAATGGAAAGCGGCGAAGCCTCTGCACCTTCGATGAGGATAATTCCGGAATCGCCGTCGACGGTTACCGATTGCCCTTCGGCAATCCGGTCGATAAGTTCGGCCGATTCGAAGATCGGCAGCCCCATATTGAAGGCGTTCCGATAGAAAATCCGGGCGAAACTCTTGGCGATTACGCAGGCGACGCCGGCGGCCTTGATGGCGATGGGGGCATGCTCCCGCGAAGAACCGCAACCGAAATTTTCGCCGGCGACGATGATATCGCCTTGGCTCACCTTCCGGGGGAATTCGGGATCGGCATCCTCCATGCAATGGGCGGCCAGGGCCTTGGGATCGAAGGTGTTCAGATAACGGGCCGGAATGATGGCATCCGTGTCGATATTGTCGCCAAATTTCCAAACTTTTCCTTTAAATTTCATCAGTTTATCCTTACAAGGTTTTGTCTTCCGAAACGACGCCTTTTCAGCGTTCGGGAAAGATTCCAAGGAGATATTCTTTTATTTTAACTCGTCAGGGCCGGCAATTCTTCCCATAACAGCAGAAGCGGCGGCTACGGCCGGATTGCTCAGATAAACCTCGCTGCGCGGATGTCCCATGCGTCCGACGAAATTCCTGTTGGTCGTCGCCAGGGCCCGTTCTCCCGCCGCCAGAATTCCCATGTGCCCGCCAAGACAGGGGCCGCAGGTCGGGGTGCTGATTGCGGCATGGGCATCGAGGAAGATATCGAAAAGCCCTTCTTTCATGGCCGTACGGTATATCTCCTGAGTTGCCGGGATGACGATCAGCCGGACCCGGGGATCAGCCTGACGCCCTTTCAACACGGCTGCCGCCACCCGCAGATCCTCGATTCTGCCGTTGGTACAGGAGCCGATAACGACCTGATCGAGAGGAACATCGCCCACCTGGCTGATCCCTCGCGTATTCGAGGGCAGATGGGGGAAGGCCACCTGGGGTTCGATCTTGCTGACATCGATCTCCATGACCTGGGCATAGACGGCATCGGGATCGGAGGTGTAAAGGGCATATGGTCGCCGGGCACGGGGTTTTACGTAAGCCTCGGTCACATCATCGGGAATGAAGATACCGTTCTTGCCTCCCGCTTCGATGGCCATATTGGCAATAGAAAACCGATCCGCCATGGTCAGGGAGGCGATTGTGTCTCCCGTAAATTCCATGGCTTTGTAAAGGGCGCCGTCGACGCCGATCCGGCCGATAATGTAGAGGATCAGATCCTTACCGGAAACCCAGTTATTGAGCTTGCCGGAGAGAACAAATTTAATCGTTTCGGGAACCTTGAACCAGACTTCGCCGGTCAGCATGGCCGCGGCCAGATCCGTGCTGCCCACGCCGGTTGCAAATGCCCCTAAGGCGCCATAGGTGCAAGTGTGGCTGTCTGCGCCGATGACAAGGTCTCCCGGCAGGACGATGCCTTTTTCCGGCAGCAGGGCATGCTCTACGCCGACTTCCCCGACTTCATAGTAATGGGTGATTTTCTGTTCCCGGGCAAAGTCGCGCATGATCTTGCACTGGGCGGCGGAACTGATGTCCTTGTTGGGGGTAAAATGGTCCGGAATGAGGACCACCTTGTCCCGGTCAAATACTTCCTTGCCTCCCGCTTTGCGGAATTCGTCGATGGCCAGCGGGGCCGTGACGTCGTTTCCCAGGGCGATGTCCACCTTTGCATTGATCAGCATTCCGGGTCGGACTTCGTCCAGATCAGTATGCCGGCAAAGGATCTTTTCCGTTATGGTCATTCCCATGATTTTTCTCTCCCGTTGAAGGATTTCGATTTCAATGCCGGATCAAAGATGATGCAGGAAGCTGCTAAGAAAGCAACGCAGTAGAGCCTTGATATAGGGATTGAAATAAGTCCTTTCTGATATCGCAAAATTAATATTTATTCAAGTATCACGATTGTTTCTATTCATATTCCGCCTTGATCTTATTGGCGTCCCTTTTGAGGAACTCCAGACGGTTAAGGGCATTGATGTAAGCCCTGGCCGAAGCCACGATGACATCGAGGTCCGCGCCATGGCCCACGACCGAGCGGCCGTTGAACCTGAGCTGCACGGTCACTTCGCCCTGAGCGTCCGTCCCGCCGGAAATGGCATTGACGGCATAACGGAGGAGGTCGTAATTAGTCCTGGTGATCTTCCGGATTGCATCAAAGGTGGCATCCACTGCGCCTACGCCAAAGCCGGCATCCCGGACGATTTCCTTATCAACCTCCATCTGCATCGTAGCGGTGGGGATGGCGACATTGCCGCTGACGACATTGAGATAAATCAGTTTATATTTGTCCTCTTCCCGGAAGAGCTCTTCATAGACGATGGCCTCCAGGTCTTCGTCAAAGATGTTCTTCTTGGCGTCGGCCAGTTCCTTGAACCGGACAAATACCTTGTTCAACTCCGGATCGGTAAGGTTGAAACCCATTTTTTTCAAATGTTCCTGAACGGCGTGACGACCGGAATGTTTGCCGAGCACCATATGCGTATCGGAGATGCCGACTGACTGCGGCGTCATGATTTCGTAGGTGATCTTTTCCTTGATCAGGCCGTCCTGATGAATGCCGGATTCATGGGCGAAGGCGTTTGCCCCTACGATGGCCTTGTTCGGCTGTACCGGAATGCCCGTGATCTGGGTCAACAGCCGTGATGACTGGTAAATATTCTCCGTCTTGATGCCTGTCGAGTAGCCGAAGAGGTCTTTGCGAGTCCGGAGGGCCATGACTGCTTCTTCCATGGCTGTATTGCCCGCGCGCTCACCGATGCCGTTGATTGTACATTCGATCTGGCGGGCGCCGTTAATGACGGCGGCCAGAGAATTGGCAACGGCCAGACCGAGATCGTTATGGCAATGGACCGAAATGATCGCCTGGGAAATGTTGGGGACCTTTTCAAAAAGGTTGGCGATCAAGCCTCCGAATTCATGGGGAATGGCATACCCCACCGTATCGGGGATGTTGACCGTCGATGCCCCGGCGGCAATGACAGCCTCCACCATTTCGCACAGATAGATCGGGTCGGTGCGGGAGGCATCCATGGCCGAAAATTCCACGTTGGCCGTGTAGCTGTGGGCCCTTTCCACGGCGGCGATTGCCTCTTTCAGAACCTGTTCCCTCGATTTCCGGAGCTGGTATTTCAAATGGATATCGGAAGACGAAATGAAAGTGTGAATGCGGGGATTGGCGGCATCCTGAATCGCTTCCCAGGCCCGGTCGATGTCCTCATTATTCGCTCTTGCCAGACCGGCAATCTGGGCGCCCCGGATTTCTCTGGCGATCTGCTGGACCGAAAGAAAATCGCCTTCGGAAGCGATGGGGAATCCCGCCTCAATAATATCAACGCCCATGCGCTCCAGCTGCCGGGCGATCCGGAGTTTTTCCGAGGGATTCATGCTGGCACCGGGAGACTGCTCTCCGTCCCGGAGGGTGGTGTCGAATATGTAGATCCTCTTTTCTGTTGAGTCCATAAAAGGCTCCTTTCTGACTAAAAAAAAGGCCATGAGCTTGTTGCCCATGGCCTTTAGGTTTCTCTTTTTTTTATCGTCTACGGCTGACCTAAAAACGACGGGCGATGGAAGGCAAGGCACAAAAGGGCGAGGCCCAGAAGCAATAGGCTTTTTAACAAGATATCGGCCTTCTTTCCATTAACCACGAGATTTAAGTCCTTTCCGAAAAAACGTTTATCTCCTTAAAATAAAAAATTCATGTTGTCAAGGAGTTAAATTCCTTATTTTTCCAGGACGTAGCCGCTGATAAGGTCGCCCACTTCCTTTGTGCCCCGGCCCATCTTCCCGGCTTCGAGAGAGGGGAGATCTTTGGTAATGGCTTTTTGCACCGACGATTCGATGCAGGCCGCGGCCTGTTCCTCGCCGAGAAAATCCAGCATCATGGCTCCGGCCAGAATTGCGGCCAGGGGGTTGATGACGTTTTTGCCAGTGTATTTGGGGGCGGAGCCGCCGATAGGCTCGAACATGGAGACGCCTTCAGGGTTGATGTTGCCGCCGCTGGCGATGCCCATGCCGCCCTGGATCATGGCTCCCAGATCGGTAATGATGTCGCCGAACATGTTGTCCGTGACGATCACGTCAAACCACTCGGGGTTTTTGACCATCCACATGCAGGTGGCGTCCACGTGGGCGTAATCCGTCTGGATGTCCGGATATTCCTTGGCCACTTCATAGAATGTCCTTTCCCAGAGATCGAAGGCAAAGGTCAGGACGTTGGTTTTGCCGCACAGGGTCAGCTTCTTGCCCTTGTTGCGTTTCCGGGTGGCGTCGAAGGCATAGCGGATGCAGCGCTCCACGCCCTTGCGGGTATTGATGGATTCCTGAACAGCCACTTCATCGGCGGTGCCCTTCTTCAGAACGCCGCCCGCTCCGGCATAGAGTCCTTCAGTGTTTTCCCTGACTACGACGAAATCGATTTCCGCCGGTCCTTTGTTCTTGAGAGGGGTATCCACGCCCTCATAGAGTTTCACGGGACGCAGATTTATGTACTGGTCCAACTCGAAGCGGGCCTTCAGCAGGATGCCTTTTTCCAGAATGCCCGGGGCAACCTCGGGATGGCCGATAGCGCCGAGGAAGATGGCTTTGTGCTGTTTCAACTCTCGGATCACGCTGTCCGGGAGGGTTTCACCAGTCCGTTTGTAGCGTTCTCCACCCAGGTCGTAGTAGCTATATTTCAGACCGAAGCCGAATCGACTGGCCGCAGCATTGAGCACCTTGATGCCTTCTCCGACGACTTCCGGTCCGGTACCATCACCCGGAATCACGCCGACATGAAATTCTGTCCCCATGAAATCCTCCTGCATTTTTTTGTTGCATTCGTTAATAGGCTTACCGCCCGATGTCAAGAAAATTCTCGGTTTATCGATGATTAAACTACGGCCTTCACGCTGTCTTGAAGCAGGATTTAACGCTCCAAGCCGTTTATGGAGGTGCAAAATTCTGAATGTCGACGATTTTACTCCAAGGTAAAAATGTAAACCGCTCCCTTGTTGCGGTCGGCATATGGAGCATTCACTATGACCGAGTTACCGCTGAGAGCAACGGAGTACCCGAAAAGGTCTCCTTCAGCGCCGCCACTGGCGGTAAGCTTGGTTTCCGCCCAGTTAATGCCGTCATTTTGATAGACGTAAGCCTTTCCTTTGCGTGAACCTGCATATGGCGCTCCCGCAACGACCGTCTTCCCGCTGATAACTACCGAGTATCCGAAATAGTCCTGCTCAGCGCCATCACTGGCGGTGAACCTTGTTTCCTCCCAGTTGATGCCGTTGTATCTGTAAATGAAGATGGCGCCCTTTTGGGCATTTGAATATGGCGCTCCCACGACAATCGAATTTCCGCTGACGGCTACGGAATATCCGAAATAGCCGACTCCCGCAGGACTGTTGGGGGCGAGCTTGGTTTCCGCCCAGTTGTTGCCGTTGTATTGGTAAATGTAAACGGCACCTTTGTTGGAATTGGCGTAAGGCGCTCCCACGACTACAATTTTGGCGCCGGTTGCAACAGCGTGAGCGAAATAATCTCCCGAGGTGCCGTCGCTGGCGGAGAGTTTGGTCTCATTGTAAGCGCTGCAGGACGGCGCGGTAAAAAGGAACAGGGAAAGTAAGAGAAACATGCAGGTTAGCGTCAATCGTACGGGATTGCCGGATTGTGTGGTCCTTGATCTTCTCATTCTGGGCAGCCTCCTTAGTGAGTAGCAAAACAAAAAAGTATTTCCACTCCATGCCGTTTTGTATACTCTCTTAATATCAATTCATTTTCAAGGGTATAATCCATGATGAGGAGATATCGTGAACGAAAGTAATAATGAAACCATCTTCTGGGGAGAGATGACGGCATTTCTTGCCTTGTTTCTCGACAACGTCGGCGTACTCGTATTTCTCAGTGCAATTCTTGTCTGCACCTTTAACTATCCTGCAGATATTATCCTGACCCGTATGATTCCCGGTACGGCCATGGGGATTTTTTTCGGCGATCTTATCTATACAGCTCTGGCTTTTCGGCTGGCGAAGAAAACAGGGCGCAGGAACGTCACGGCGATGCCGCTGGGGCTGGATACGCCTTCCACAATCGGAATCGCATACGCCGTGCTCGGGCCTGTTTATCTCGCCACGCATGATGCGCAACTTACCTGGCACATCGGGATGGCGACCCTTTTCATGATCGGCATCGTCAAGATTTTTTGTTCCTTCTGCGGTGCCTGGGTTCAGCGCGTCATTCCCACCGCCGGACTGCTGGGATCGATAGCCGGGGTCGGCCTTTTATTTCTCGGGTTCCTGCCTCTGATCGAGATTTTTAATGAGGTTGTCGTCGGCATGGTAGCCATGGGGTTGATATTTAGCGTGCTGGTAGGCAGAATGCAGCTTCCGGGTCGCATGCCGGGCGTGCTGGCAGCCGTCGTTCTTGGGACAGGACTTCATTTTTCCCTCGGATACGGCGGATTCCTTCCGGAGTTTACGGCGCCTTCCCTGGAGATGAAACTCTGCATCCCGGTTTTCTCCGTTGCCTTCCTCAAAACCCTTCCCCAGAGCATCCAGTATCTGCCCCTTGCCATTCCCTTCGGCATACTGACGATAATCGGCGGGATAAATAATACCGAAAGCGCCCGTTTGGCCGGCGATAACTACCGGACGAAGGATATTCTTCTTACGGAGGCTTTCACCTCGCTGCTTGCCGCTTTTTTCGGCGGGGTGGCGCAAACCACACCTTATATCGGCCATCCGGCTTACAAAAAGATGGGCGCGACCTGGTGGTATACGCTGTTGACCGGGCTCCTGGTAGGCGTCGGCGCTGTGATCGGTTTAATGTCGCTGTTTGTCGGCCTTATTCCCCGAGCCGTAATCGCACCGATTTTCATCTTTATCGGTTTCGAGATTATCCATCAGGCATACAAAGAGTCGCCGGAAGCCCATTCCTCCGCAGTAAGCCTGAGTTTCCTGCCTGTCATCGCCAGCTTGGTGGTCATCATCCTCAACCAATTTTTGGGCGCGGCATCAGTTACCCCGGACAAACTGCCGGTGCGTTTGCAGGTCCTGCATTCATCGCTCATTATGCTCAGCAACGGTTTCATTGTCACCGGGTTGCTCTGGGGAAGCATGCTGTCTTTTCTTATCGACCGCAAAGCGCATCTTGCCGCTCTGTGTGCCATGCTCTGCGCGGGACTTACTCTCTTCGGCATTATCCATTCCGTGCAGCCTACGGGAGAAATCTACCTTCCCTGGCAGATTTCGTCTCACGCCCACTACTTGATCGCTCTGGCATATTTCCTGTTTTCCGGCATCCTGCTGACGCTGTCTGAAAGAAAGGATGGGCTGTTAAAGATTACAGATGATCAAGCCGATCCCGGAAATTAATTGATACTCCAGCGCCTCTTCCCGGCCGCCTTGCTTTCTTCCTTGATCTGGAATCGGCATAACGGCGGACCTGAAACTTTTTATAAACATTCCCCTTTCTTTTTTTGTGATATTTGAATAAATACTCAAAAATACGGCACGCAGTTTGTAGACACGTTTATCGTTCAAGCCTGATTGATGACAATTTGCCCGGTGAAAAATTGAAGTGCAATTTAGTTGGATGATCTTGCTCTTTCAGGCAAAGTGCTTAAATTCAGCAGAAAATAAAAATGGCTCTAAAAGGGTTATGTTAGACGGATAAAAAAGGAAAATGAACGGATTAAAATTTGCCAAAGAAATAATCGATAATAAAGGTTGGCCTATTGTCAGGCTTTTTGACTTTCGTCCTCAGTTAATAAGTCCCGAAACAAAAACGAATTGTTTTGTGGATACAGTTTCAGGCGGCGGCTTGGAAATGAACGTCATGAGTTTCAACATCCGGCGTGGGACCCGGAGAGATGGTATAAATCACTGGATATATCGCCGCAAACTTGTGCGTGAAATCTTCAGTTCATATCGTCCTGACGTTTTGGGTCTGCAGGAAGCATTGGACTTTCAGATGTCCGAAATTCTCAACATGCTTCCCGGATATGAAAAGGTCGGCATTGGAAATCTGGGCGGCAGCAAAGGCCTGCATAACGCTATTCTGTATGATGCGAAGCGGTTCCTGGTATCGGAGGAAGGCACTTTCTGGTTTTCAGACACCCCCGAAATCCCAGGGTCAAAAGGTTGGGGAAACATAATTCCGCGAATATGCACCTGGGCGCGGCTGATTGAGAAAAAATCTCATCAGGCTTTTTATTTTTATAATATCCACTTGGATCACCTATCGCTTCGTTCGCGGAAAAAAAGCGTTGTTTCTTTGACTCGATGCATACATTCGCGGACTTACCCCGATCCTTTCGTCTTGACGGGTGATTTTAATGCAGGGGAAAGAAGTGCGCCCATCCGGTATTTGAAAGGCAACATCCCTTTAAAAATAACATTAAAAGATAAGGTATTGAACCCTGTCCCTTTGACGGACACCTTCCGGGTGCGGTATCCGGCAAAGCGGAATATCGGTACTTATCATGGCTACGGCAGATATTTTTTCCGCTTCAAGCTCGATTACATATTTGTCTCTTCCGCCGTACGGGTCATCGACACGGAAATTATTCGACTGCGTTGGGAAAATTGTTACCCTTCCGACCATTTCCCGCTTCTTGCCCATGTCGATTTACCTGTTGATATTGCCTCTGCGCATCCATCCTCCTTTTTTGACCAGGCAATCAACCATTAATGCCAGTTCCAGATCAAAGATGACAGCAAGGCGGCAAGGCAGAGGCAACGCAGGCATACACAGGCGTATGTCGAGGAGCATCTAATGAAGCCAACGAAAATAGCGCTTTGATGTGGAATTGGAAGGTTGTCAATCCGACTTGACCAATGTGAAAATTATGCTTTAATCTGATGAAAAAGAGTGTGGGAGGATTTCTTATGAACAAGATATTGTTCATAATCTTAAGCGTAATATTTCTGTTTGCCTTTACGGATGCAGGCATAGCGCAGACAGCGCCGCAATCCGTACCGGAAGCAACTCAGACGGAGAAACAATCTGCACCGGATGGGACTCAAGCAAAACAAAAACCGGTTTCGGAATCAACTCAGACACAACCGCAACCGGTTCCGGAAGTAGTTCAGAAAGAGAAACAATGCGCTCCGGAATCCGTTCAGGCAGAACAGCAACCTGCTTCGGAAACAGCTGTACAGGCTGAACAGCCTGAAGAAACCTGGGAAGAGCCGTCACTGGGAATAAAAATAGTTGATATCGTGCTTGTAAGACCGTTCTGCGCAATAGGCTCAACGATTTCCACGGTGACTTTTATCGCCATTTCACCTCTTGTCTCTATAATTGGCGTTGGAGAAGAAACTGCAAGGTATATGGTTGAGGCGCCATGGCGATTCACCTCCTTCAGGTATGTAGGTCAGTTCAATCACTATAAGGATGAACAACCAATTATCGGGGTCTGGGATTTCTTATAAATAATCCTGGAACGAATCGCCGTCCGATTTTAATCGGACGGCGAGGCCTTTTCACAATTCCATATCAAAGCGTCATTTTCGCTCACGACCTTATCGGCTCCTTGATATCTGCCCCGCCTTGCCTTCATCTTTGACCCGTATTCGGAATTATGTCCCCGAATAGATCAGATCTTCATCATCGCCGTAATGACGAAATTCAGGAGGAAGAGTGCCGAAGCGCCGTAGAGGATCGGATGCACTTCCCGGCCCTTCCTGCGGATTAACTTGATCAGGCAATGAAAAATGAAACTTGCGGCTATGCCATAGGAAATGTTGTAGCAGACAGCCATGAGAATGGCCGCAAAAAATGCCGGCACCGCTTCATCGAAGTCATCCCAGGCTATTTCCCTGAATGATCCCATCATTAGAATTCCAACAACAATAAGGGCGGGCGCAGTGGCGTACGCAGGAACCAGACCTGCGACGGGTGCCAGCACTATGCAAAGCAGAAAAAAAAGTGCGGTGACAACTGATGTAAGGCCCGTCTTGCCGCCCTCCTTGATTCCTGCGGCGCTTTCTATGTAAGTGGTAGTATTTGAAGTACCGAAGACCGCGCCGATCGATGTGGCGACCGAATCGGCAAAAAGGGCCTTGTCCATCTTCGATTTGAATCCCTGTGAGTCTTCGAGCGCTTTAATGTCCGCATCGCTGAAAATGCCTGTTGCCCGGCCGGTTCCTATGAAGGTGCCGATC
>MVQR01000025.1 GCA_002067815.1 Syntrophus sp. PtaB.Bin001
TTGTGGACTTGGCTGAATGAACCTTTCGAGACACCTCCAGCTGCATATGCGCAGGAACAATTGAAACTGGCTCTCGCTTAATTGGGACAGTAGGAAAATATATGAGTTAAACCAGATTTTCGAAACAGCAAAAAGGCGTCCAAATTGGTAATGATTTCAAACCTCGGAATCCGATATCTCACCTAATTTGGACGGCAGTGACAAAATCATTAAAAAACGAAAAGGCATCGGGAATGGGATTAGCCATGAGTTATTCCATCATCAAGAATCATAAAGGTCACATTACCGTCGAATCTTTGGAAGGTAAAGGCACTACCTTTTGTCTTTATATACCTGCTTCCGCAAAATCTCTTCCTCGAGATTTCCCTAAAGCAATAGATAAAGTGGAAAGCAAAGGCCGTATTTTATTTATGGATGACGAAAAGATGATCAGGGATGTAACCGGTGCACTTCTTACGCATATGGGTTATGAGGTATCCTGCGTAAGTGACGGCATTGAAGTTATTGAACTTTATCAGAAGGCAAGAGAGGAAAACAAATCTTTTTCCTGCGTAATTCTGGATCTGACCATACCAGGCGGCATGGGGGGAAAGAGAACCATGCAGAAGTTATTGGAACTTGATCCAAAAATCAAAGTTATCATCTCCAGTGGGTATGGCAATGATCCTTTGATTCAGGATTTCCAGAAATATGGTTTTAAAGGGGCAATTACTAAACCCTATAAGATAGAAGAATTGATCGATACCCTTCAGCGAACCATCAAATAAGTTCGTTTTGATTTATACCAGAGAGTCTATGAATGACGGCTTTTAGAATTTGACAGTCATTTTAATTTGTGATAGCAAATCCAAGTTTAGGATTTCTCGGGTACTTAGGATTGTGTGACGGGATGAATAAAACAAAAAGATCAGGAGGAGATTTATGAGTCGAGTTGCAGTTATTGGCGTAGGACAAAGCACCTTTGTTCGAAGCTATCCCGGTTCCATAAGGGAATTGGCGTTTGAAGCTTATAGTGAAGCAATGAAGGATGCAAATATACAGAATGCGGATATTGACGCAACGGTCATGTGCTCCGCTCCCGAGTATGATAAGCAGAGATCACCGGCTGGTGTTGTTGCCGAATACCTGGGCTTGAATCCCCAGCCGACATTCTATGTTGAAACCCTCTGTTCATCCAGCAGCACTGGATTGAAACTGGCTTACTCTCTGGTTGCCTCGGGACTTCATGATTGCGTAATGGTCCTTGGCTTTCAGATTATGTCTCAGCTTACTTCCAATGAATCCCAGGAAAGAATGGGGCGCGGCGCGGATATTCAGTGGGAATCGACCTTCGGCACGATGATGCCTGCATACTATGCCCTCCATGCCCAGGCGCACTTTGCGAAATACGGTACAAAACCGGAAGACCTTGCCCTCATTCGCGTGAAGTCAGCAACCTACGGTGTTTTGAATGACCGTGCAGTTTATCGAAAACCCGTCGCTCTGGAAGATTTCCTCGATCCCCAAAAGATGGGTGGTCCGGTTGCCAGTCCTCTACGAGTGGGGGATTGCTGCGCAAACGCCGACGGAAGCTCCTGTATCATCGTTGCCAACGAAGAAAAAGCGAAAAGATTCTGCAAGAAACCCGTTTGGATTCTCGGCGTTGGTGCAGCTTCAGCAGCTGTCAATATGGTCGGGCGCGAATCCTTGACCGGATTGGCGGTTGGTATTGAAGCGGGTCGGCAGGCATACAAAATGGCTGGAATCACGCCGAAGCATATAGATGTCGCCGAAGTTCATGACTGTTTCACCATCGCTGAAATGATGGCGATTGAAAATCTAGGTTTTGCGGAACCGGGCGGAGGCCCTGAATTGGTCCGCGCAAAAGAAACATACAAAGAGGGAACTTTCCCCGTTAACATCGATGGTGGGCTTCTCTCCAAGGGTCATCCCATTGGGGCAACGGGTGGTTCGCAGGTCAGAACGATTGTCAGGCAATTAAGGGATGAGGCCGGTGATATCCAGGTGAAGGATCCGATGTTCGGGCTGGTTCATAACATCGGTGGTGTTGGCTTGTACGGTAGTGTGACAATTTTTGGGAGAGAATAATCATGGCTAAAGATAAAGATGTTCGCTTCAGTAAGTTTGGGACGGTAAGTTTCACGGGTGTAACTCAGGTCAACGATTTTATTGACTACCTGGAACAGGGCAAGATCATGGGGACGAAATGCAAGGACTGTGGACAGAAGTTTTTCCCACCCCGTGCCCAGTGCTACAAGTCTCTGTCCAGCAACATGGAGTGGTTTGAAGTTACAGGAAAGGGCAAATTGGTTTCTTTCAGCACTCTCCGCTACGGGCCGACAGGCTTCACGGATGAATTGCCCTATACCATCGCCCTCGTAGATTACGGCGATTACAAGGTATTCGGAAGGATTGATCCGGCGGTAGCTAATCCTGATGATACTTTGAAAGTCGGTATGGAAATGACTGCAAAGACTGCCAAAACTTCTAACGGGCAATTAACCTATGTATTTCAGCTTGCCTGATCGATCGCAGAAATAGACAGCAACCAGCAGCAAACATCACAAGCCTTGCCTGACTTCCGGTCAGGCGGGGCTTTTTTTATCATGAGAATACATCTTGTATCAGGCGTTCTATTTCTTCCATATTTTGTAATTAGAATGTAATTATAATTAAGCATAAATAAACGATTTCTGATTGAAAATTCCCTTGGCGTAATATAGAAGTGATTTTGTTTCGGCTTTGCTCAGCTTTTATCATTGGCCCGGACATAAAAAGCCGAATATATGTCAGCCGATATCACCATGGGTTATTCCATGTTATCAACAAGTTGATTTTATTAATAAATAATGATTAGGTTATGATTGCTATTATTGATTATCAGGCAGGAAATTTAACCAGTGTATATCGTGCTCTCCAATTTCTGAAACAGGATTGCCAGATTACAGATAATTACGAAGTATTGCGTCGGGCTTCCCATATTATTTTCCCCGGTGTCGGCGCTGCAGGTGACGCCATGTCCCATTTGAGACGGACAGGGTTGGACAAAATCATTGTCCAACTTGTTCAGATAGGGAAGCCTGTCCTGGGAATATGCCTGGGAACACAAATAATCTTCGACTACAGTGAAGAAAACGATACATCATGTTTGGGGATTATTCCCGGCAAAGTGAAACGTTTTCCGGATAATATATTCTGTAATGATCTCAAATTGAAAATTCCCCATATGGGATGGAATTCAGTCTCGTTCCGCCGAAACCACCCCGTATTCACAGGAGTTCCGAAAGAAGCGGAATTTTATTTCGTGCATTCCTTTTTTCCAATGCCGGATTATGAGGAAAACATTTTGGGATTAACCGACTACGGAATAGATTTTCCCTCTGCAGTTGTGGCAAAGAATGTCATTGCGGTACAATTTCATCCGGAAAAAAGTGGAAAACCCGGTTTGACTATACTCGAAAATTTCTGCAAATGGAGGGGAACCGATGTTGAGTAAAAGGATTATCCCCTGCCTAGATGTTCGCGCTGGTAAATTAACCAAAGGCATTAAATTTAAAGGTAATATTGATATCGGAGACCCGGTTGAGGCGGCCCGCCAATATTATCAGCAGGGGGCTGATGAAATCGTTTTTTACGATATAACGGCTTCTTCAGATCGACGGGACATCATGATCGATATTGTTCACAAGGTGGCGGAGGCCATCATGATTCCTTTTTCCGTTGGAGGAGGAATTCGTACGGTTGATGACATGAGACACGTCATCCTGGCTGGAGCTGAAAAGATAAGTGTCAATTCGGAGGCTGTAAAGAATCCTCATCTGATTACGGAAGGGGCAAAGGCCTTTGGCTCCCAGTGCGTTGTTCTTGGTATGGATGTTAAGAAGGTCGATGTATCCGTCAAAACCCCCAGCGGCTATGAAATCGTAATTCATGGAGGCCGGATATATACCGGGATTGACGCCCTGTGGTGGGCAAAAGAAGCAGAGAACCTTGGCGCCGGAGAAATATGCCTGAATTCCATTGATGCAGACGGCACTCAGGAAGGTTATGAGATTGACTTGACATCCTTGATATCCACCAACGTGCGAATTCCGGTTATTGCCTCGGGCGGAGCAGGAAAACCTGAACATCTTCTCGATGTTCTGACCAAAGGAAGGGCCGATGCGGCACTGATTGCGTCAATGGTCCATTACCAAACGTATACGATAAAAGATATCAAGGCTTATTTGAATTCGCAGGGAGTTAAAATGCGCATGTATTGGTAAAGTACGACTTACCTATTCTTATATCAAGTTTTATTCTTGACGTATTCCCGAAATCATCATAGAAATCTCAAAAACTTTTATTCTCGGAACATCTGAGAAAGAGAGGTAAAATATCGTGGACAAGAAAAGATATGAACTGAATGTTCAACTGGCGCAAATGCTTAAAGGGGGCGTTATCATGGACGTCACCAATGTTGAGCAGGCTAAGATAGCGGAAGAAGCCGGCGCAGTAGCGGTAATGGCTCTTGAACGGGTGCCGGCTGACATTCGCGCACAAGGCGGTGTCGCCAGAATGTCCAATCCGTCAATGATTGCCGAAATCAAGAAATCAGTATCAATTCCCGTCATGGCAAAGGCACGGATCGGTCATTTTGTGGAAGCACAGATACTGGAAGCTCTCAAAATCGATTATATTGATGAAAGCGAAGTACTCACACCGGCCGACGAAGAGTGTCATATCGATAAAACCAAGTTTTCTATTCCCTTTGTCTGTGGCGCGAGGAATCTCGGTGAAGCGGTCCGCAGAATTGCCGAAGGTGCAGCCATGATCCGAACAAAAGGTGAAGCCGGTACGGGCAATGTTGTGGAGGCTGTTCGCCATATGAGAACCATGAATCGTGAAATTCGGCAGCTTGTCGGCATGCCCGTGGAAGAAGTTACAGGATTTGCAAAAATTAACGGTATTCCTTACGAACTTGCCCTTCAAGTTCGGGAACTCGGACGGTTGCCGGTTGTAAATTTTGCTGCGGGGGGAATCGCAACGCCCGCTGATGCCGCATTGATGATGCAGCTTGGATGTGACGGCGTTTTTGTAGGTTCAGGAATATTTAAGTCCTCTGATCCCGCAAAGCGGGCCCGCGCTATTGTCAAGGCAACGGCTTACTTCAATGACGCCGCCAAAGTTCTCGAGGCCTCCATGGATCTTGGCGATGCCATGCCCGGGCTTGAGATAGCTCAGATTCCAGCAGAACAAATACTGGCAACGCGGGGCTGGTAAACTATATCATCATCGATGATTTACGGCGAAAACAGTTCAAAAAATACTATCGGCGTTCTTGATCTTCAGGGAGGTGTCTGCGAGCATCTTGATCACCTGGAACGTTTGGGAATAGCCAGCAGAAGAGTTAAAGAACCTCTCGATTTTGAAGGAATTGCGGGATTGATCATTCCTGGAGGGGAAAGCACATGCCTTTCCAGACTGATTCGAATTTTCGATCTCGAAGGTTGCATTATGGGTGCCTTCAAGAAAGGAATGAAAATCTGGGGAACCTGTGCCGGTGCGATACTTTTGGCTAATGGCATCCTGGGAGAAAATCCACTTCTCAAATTGATTGATATTGATATTGAGAGGAACGGTTTCGGTTCACAACTCGACAGTTTCTGTACCGAAGCAAAGATCCCCGACGTATCGCAGGAACCTGTTCCTCTTACGTTTATCCGTGCTCCCAAGATTTGCCGCACAGGGGAAAATGTCCGAATATTACTTCGATTCCCTGATTACATCGCGGCAGCCGAAAATGACCAAGTGCTGGTTACCGTTTTTCACCCGGAATTGACGCCTTGCCTGGCCTTTCACAGATACTTTGCGCTAAAATGCGGATTCAGCGCCCTCGAATTTTTTCCCTCTGAACCAAACGGCAAATGGAGTTCAAAAAGCTGGACCCGTCTTGCACGACTTGCCTGATTCAACACAACAATTACATATTTACTTGCATCCGGACACCATTTATTAGATTGGTTTATTTAATCTACGAACAGTATTCAGTTAATATGAGGTATTATGGAACCCGAATTTGAAGAAGAAAAACTACGTATTCGGGAATTAATGATTGATGATCTCCCAGAAGTCTTTCATATCGGCGAAGAAGTGTTCACCGCCGACTATTCTCAAAGTCTGTACCGCACCTGGGACGAATATGAAATCACCACCCTTTTCAATTCAGATAACGAACTTTGCCTGGTGGCGGAGGCGGGCGAAAAGATACTCGGTTTCGCTTTGGGAACCACTGTGGAGAAGCACAATTCACCATGGAAATACGGGTACCTGGTCTGGCTTGGAGTAAGGAAGGACACCCAGAAGGAAGAAGTCGGCAAAAGGCTGTTTAATGAAATTAAACGCCGGATGAAGGAACAAGGGGTAAGGATGATCATAATCGATACATCTGCCGATAATCTGCCGGCGATTAGCTTCTTTGAAAAAATGGGGTTCAGAGACACCCAGGAACATGTGTTCATGTCCCTCAACCTATCCCGCCGTGTTAAAAAAAGATCGGGAAAGAGAAAGGCGAAGGCATGATTTCTAAGCTGAAGCTTGTCGAACAGGCGATTTCTCCGACAAGACTGCGAAAAACACTCTTGGATCTTCTGGATATCTATTCTCCTTCAGGCAAGGAAGAAGATGTTCAGACTTATCTGGAGGAGATAATCAGCAGGACTGGAGTCTTCATAGAACGACAGGAGATTGAAGAGGATCGCTTTAACCTCCGCGCTACCATGGGTTCGGATGAACCTCTTCTCTATCTGGTCGGTCACGTTGATACCATTGCAGCCTGGGATTTGGAATCCTTTGGACCAAGGGAAGAAAACGGCATTATCAGAGGTCTGGGTAGTGCGGATATGAAAGGGGGCTGCGCAGCGATGGTGGAAGCCTGGCTGGCCCTTGCCGATGCTCTTGCTCCCGACAAACGGCCAGCGGTCGGGCTGCTGCTGGTCGCCGGCGAGGAGGAAAACGGGGACGGCAGTGCCACCTTCCTCGAGTCCTTTCGCCCCCCCTGGGTCGTTATCGGCGAGCCGACCGGTCTCGCAGCTTGTTTCTCCCATTTCGGCTACCTCGAGGCAAGCTTTATCACCCGCGGCCGACGCAGCCATTCATCCCTCCCAGAACTGGGACACAATGCAGTGGAATCCATGCTGAGGGTCCTGTTACATCTGGGACGGAATGATATGTTTAACCGGGAGATGTCGGAAATTGTCTATTCTATCCGGGAAATGAGTTCTTCGCAGGCGGGCTTTGTCGTTCCTGATCGTTGTGAAACATTGATCGATCTACATCTACCACCCGGGAAAGAACCAATGATTGTTCAGGAGGCTATCCGCCGGATACTTGGAGAAGCGTATCAATACATCCCTAATCTGGAGTTGGAAGTGAGCTTCGATTTCGCTTACGGGGGTTACGATCTTGGTAAAAATAACCGAATGGCCCACCTTTTAAGAGAGATTTATACTTGCCTGGATTTACCCTTCAGGCTGGATTCCTTCCGATCTCATTCTGACGGCAATCTTTTTTTTGCCGCGGGAACCAAGCCCCTCATCCTCGGTCCTGGCTCACTGGAAACAGCCCACACTCCGGATGAACAAGTCCTCTTTGGTGATGTCCTGACTGCGGCCCGCATCTATGCAGCCCTCTGTTTGAAATTTGTTTCCATTTCTTGACTCTACCCCGCTACGTCAATTTCGCTTTTAATCTACAGCCTTTATTTAATCATTGATCCACAACTGAAATATCTTTAATTACTAGTAAGATACGTTGCTATCGGTCTTGGACGACCAATGGCATACCCTTGCATGCCGTCGATATTCATTTCTTTGAGTTGCTGACATTGTTCTTCCGTTTCAACACCTTCAGCGATCACCATTACATCTATACTGTGGGCGACACTACATAAAGAGCCCATGTAAAATCGACTGTCGCTCGACGCGTCCTTCAGCTCTTCCGTGTAAGCGCGGTCAACCTTCACATAATCAGGGCGAAGCGACCGCAGGTACCCCAGATTGGAGAGATTCCGGCCGTAGTGATCCAGCGATATGCCATGCCCCCATTTTTGGATATGCTCCCTAAACTCCTTAATCGATGCCAGATTGCGGATAGTGTGGATAGCACCGAATTCGGTGAATTCAAAAGCAAGGCGCGGAGCTGATGGAGGTAGAGCCTTAAGTGCGGCATATATCCATTCCCGAAATGCCTTGTCGCTCACAGAGGTCGGGGATATATTTACGGCCACTGCGTCAACATGGAGTTGCCGGCGATCAAGGCGCATTACTTCTTCCAGGACGATTCGGTCCAGCAGTGAAACAAGCCCCAAGCGCTCGGCAAAAGGCAGGAAGAGCTCAGCACGAAATTCTCCACCATCCTCCCGGACAATCTTTGAAAAAATTTCAAGGTGAAGGACATCACTCCGGTCTGCCGTTCTTACTACAGCCTGAACATCAAGCCGGATTCTCCTTGCCCGCAAAGCCTCTTCAAGGATGTTCTTCCATTGCTGCTCCCCGGCAGGCAATCTCTCTGTTTCTTCAGATATCTTACGGACATGCCATGAGTTTGGCCCACTTTGCTGTGCCGTTCGCAAGGCCAGATCGGCTTCCGACAACAAACTACCGAGCGGAGTCGGAGCGTCATAGGTTACGACACCAATGTGGGCTACATCCTCCGAAATGGTGATCTTTTGAACGGCAAGCCGACTTAGGGAATTAGCCATGTCAGTAGCAATCTGCACGGCATACCATGGTGGCGTGTCAGGCAGAAGGACACTAAAATCTCCCCCCGCGAGACGGGCAAGAACGGAGTTGGCATATGGTTGTGTCATTTCCTTCAGAACAAGTGCTGCCGCTTTTAATAATTCATCACCGGCCTGATGGCCTCTCAATCGGTTAAGCGGCTGCAACTCGTTGATCTGGATCAGGAAAAGAATACCCTCGGCAATATTGTCACGCTGCTCTTGGCGTGCCCGCATTTGAGCCTCGAAATAGCGGCGGTTTCCCAGACCGGTCAACGGATCGTGATAGGCGTACTCCCGAAATCCTTCGGCAAGAGCCGCCTGTTCCTCAAACATCTCCTTCACTTTGCTGGTCATCCTGTTCATGGCGATAACAACTTGTCGAAGTTCCCTTGTCCTCGGCAGGCGCTCCTGACTTTCATACTCTCTTCTGCAGATCGCATCGGCCTGCCGTTGTACGAGCACCAGCGGTCTAAGGAGCAGACGCAGTCCGACCCCTCCAACCAAGAGCACAAAAATGCCGCAAGCAACAAACCACAGGGCCATCCTCGCGCTGTCCTGCCAAAGAGCGTTATAGGCGTATCCGGAATGACTCTTCACATAAATAGTCCCTACCTGACGCCATCCGGCCATGACATTTGCATTTGCCTCCGGGGCGCTCAGAGGAGTCGACGCGATGAACCAAGGCGGTACATCCTCGACGATTACATTGAGATTGCGCTCCAGTACTACTTTTCCATCTATGTTGATGAACTTGATGGTCTGATAATATCCGCGATCAAAAACGGCATTGATCATACTCTCCATACTGGCCTTGTCATGTTTAACCGCATATTGAGAGATCGCTACCCCCAGTGATGTTGCCGTATCCTGTGCATGCGATTCCAACTGATTGACCAAGAAGGAACGAGTACTTTCAAAAGTGGCCAGCCAAGTACCCGTAAAGAGGATAAGAAATAGCAATAAGGTAAAAACGATAAGTTGACGATATAGTGTCATTTCTGCATCCTTAATCAAAAGCTGTTTTCCGACATCCTGTTGAGGAGATCCTTCCATTTCCTGAGGCGACTGCTGTTGGTCATGTTCCCCCGTCCCCGTTGCTGCGCCATCCAGAGCCCGGTACCGTTGAAACTGAATATAGGCGATAAATCATCCCTCTGTGAGGCAGGCTTTATAGAATTAATAAGATTGTCGAGGATCAGCGGTTCTTCCCCGGGTTTGCTGTAGTAGGTGAGGACCATGTGGGATTTGTTCAACTGCAATGACTTTACATAGGAAATGTTCAACTTCTCCTCAGGGACCCCCATGGCTTTCAGGGTAAAATATTTGGCAATGGCATAATCCTCACAATCACCGGCACCTCGGCAAAGAAACTCGACCGGCGTTGCCCAGTAATCTTTAACGCCCCAGAGATCAATATCCTCGACATATGAAAGGTTCTTATTGAAGAACGAATTGACTTTGTCAAGTTTTTCCATGTCTGACTTGCCCTGCTCCTGATTGACGAGATTTTCCCAGGAAATAAGCCGTGTTGGCGCATCTTTGCCGCATCGCTCTTCTACTTTTTTCAAGACTGCACTATCTATGCTGAATATCTTATCGGCCATTCCTGATCCGACGATTGCCATTTCACAAAGAACAAACAGAATTAACAAAATAAATCCTGTTTTTCTCAAAATCCTGGCCACTGTCATTGTGATGGCTGCGGGCATTGTTATCCGTCACTTCCGGGTGATGAATACAACAGGGATGGCGCGGTGCATTTTTGAAACAATCATCGCAGAACCCGGCGTGAGATGTCGATTTTGTATCTTCATCGTGACACAGCCATGAGTAGGCTCCTGCATTTCGATTTTATGCAAGCTGGGTGTAATTATCCGGCTTTGTTCAGATGTCGTAGGATGTTCCATATATCATACTTGCCAGGTCATGATAACATGAAGTACAAAAATTCCAGCCTTACCCAAGTAACGATCTTGATCATGGCCTGTGTTACTATGCAGGAAATCGAATAAGCCGCTGTCAAATACGCAGTGCATGGGATTATTTTTTTCCAAGCAAGAACCGTGAAATTTATCGTTAAGACACCTTTACACACTAGGTACTATTCTCTGAGTGTAGCGTTTCTTAAAGAATAAGATTATTAGAAGTTAAAAATCAGGGAATTCCTGATTGCATCCTAATGATTTAGTTTCTATTACTATGCACGGTTCTTCTAATGATGGCATAATTAATCAACTTACCTGCTTAGTGCGATGGAAAGACACGGACCTCACAGTATGATTATTTCTTGATTATTGGCATCCTTCACTGTATAGGCAACCGTAATCTCATGATTTAGGTAAGTTCATCCCTCCTCGAGCATTGATGATGGTGGAGGGTATATGGCAGGATTCTTGCCGAGTCAGCTTGTTAAGTCTGCATTTTTGTTGAAAAAGAATGAGCCGTCAGACAGGAAGAATTCAGTGACCAAGGCAAAACCAATGACTAAAGAAATTACGTACTCATCCGATTAGTAAAGTTAAAGCCAACGAACTGATATCTTGGATTGGAGTCGATATTATGAATCCGGTTAATCGTCGCAGACGAAATTTAGCGATCATCGTCCTAATCATGGTTATACTTGCCGTAGCTATTTATTTCTTCCTTCCAAGCAAGCCGTCTTTTCATTCAATCACTACTAAAAAAACCGACCCCAAAGAACCCGTAAAGCAAGAAGAATTTCGGGATGCCAGCTATGAAGAAAATGGAAAATGGTATGGGCTGTGTAAGAAAAACTCCGTACATTCCATTGCCGATTTCCGCAAAACAGTAGAGGAAGATCCTGTCTTAAAAGCCCATTTTGCAGATTTTAAATGGGAAAACGCCAAAATGGGCAGATTGGAAAAAGCGATACGGGCCTATGTGTATTACAGGAAGGGCGATACGATTTTTCGTAAAAAGACACCTATCCTCTTGCCACGCGGCGACCAATATATTACCGACGGTAATACAAGGGTAAGGACATCATGCTGTAACAGCTACGCATTTGCACCTCCTACTTACGAAACGAAGGATCTGGATGCTGAGCCCTCCGCAGGTGCACCGCCGCCAAAAGATGGCACACCGTCTCATACGCCATCTCATGCACAGTCTTCCCCTCCTGAATCAATCCTGAATCCTTCTCCGGAAACAATGGTAGGGGGACCGGTAATGTTTGCTCCTACCGCACAGGGGCCTATTCTATCGGATCATACGTATGAAAAACATGATAATCCAAAGAAGAAACCGCCGCCTACGCCAATTGGCCCCACGGTCTGGCTTTTCGGTACCGGCCTGGCGGTTTTGATAGGATTTAGGAAAAGAGGTAAGAAGTAGGATTAGAAGGAAACAAAAGGCAGGAACAATGGTCCTGCCTTTTGTTTTTTGAAAATAAACCGATTACTTTATTTATTGGAGAGATAATCAATAAATACCCCTGATGCCGCTTTAGTTTCTCAAGGCATCCAGATCTTCAGCCAATTCCCGTCCCGATTGATATCGCTCCTCACGATTTTTGCGCATCGCTTTTTCTACAATGGCAGCCATTGTTTCGGAAACAGTGGGAACTTTCTCCCGGATAGCAATCGGAGTTCTGTTGGCGATATTATTCATGACAGTAGCGATATTGTCTCCGTTAAAGGGCTTATCTCCAGTTAAAAGTTCATAGAGAACAACTCCCAGGGAAAATAGATCCGCCCTCCCATCCACGGCTTCCCCTTTGATCTGTTCCGGAGACATGTAATTAGGTGTTCCCAGAATCGTTCCGACTTGGGTAACCGATAAATCCACCACCCGGGCAATGCCGAAATCGGTAACCTTGACAGAACCGCCCGAAGACAGCCGGATATTGGCGGGCTTGATGTCCCTGTGGACCACTCCTCGTTCGTGGGCATAATGTAATGCAATAGCAACTTCTCTGCCGATTCTGGCCACTTCAGGATAAGTCAGCAGCTTCTCTTTTTCACAGTATTTGCTGAGATCGCAGCCATCAAGGTATTCCATAGCTATATAGGCTATCCCTCGATCTTCTCCGACATCGTATATTGTCACAATATTCGGATGGGAAAGGCTGCCGATCGCTTCTGCCTCTCTGAAGAAACGACTTCTGGACATAGAAATGTCTTCACCGTCGCCATAACGCATGGTTTTAATCGCCACCGTCCGTTGAATCATCGGATCTCGTCCCAGATATACCGTACCCATGGCACCCTGTCCGAGAACACTTAGAATTTCATATCGTCCTATGGTCGATTTGGCTTTTGCAGGATACAAGACCACCGTGGCGTCTCCATTATTTACATTCCGCGAGGATACAGTTTCTGTGACAGTCATATTTTTCCCCAGAAAGTCCGGACTTTCCTTGTTGGAAAGACTTGAAGAACCGCCGGCAGGTGGACGTATGACAAGGGCGTCCGATTCCCTGACTTGTGATAGAAATATGTTTTCTTGCAGAATGTCCTGTAACTGATTTCGGTCGATAACATGATGATAGCTCGGATGGAGATTGTCGACGGTTAGTTCCAAGTCCCCGCCAATCTGCTTTGCAATCTGATCTGCAATGAAAAGAACAAAAAGATAAGAAAATTGTGCACTGTCCATCTTCAACGACGAGCGTTCCTTATATGACAGCACATGGTGATTGGCCACAACATTGACCATCAGATCCGATAGTCCCCATTCCGACAAAGCAATACCGGCAATAACGGCGTGATTGATTCCAAAAAGCCGGTCCTCCTGATCAAGACTCAGATAGCCGACATTACCTTCTGGTTGATTATCCTGGTTGCTGCTAGCTTGAGTCGGCATCATGAGCAGTATCAATTTACCTATATCATGAAGCAAACCCATGGTATAAAGACTTCCTTGATTTAATCCTCCAAAAAGGGAATGCAGATGAGTTGCACATATCGCAGTGAGTGTGGCATGCCTCCAGATTTTTTCTATTATTTTGTTCTTTTCAGAATCATTGGTCAGAAGAAGCTGGAGTAAGCCTTCACGGTAAAGGATATTTTTGACATTGACAATTCCCAGGATCAG
>MVQR01000026.1 GCA_002067815.1 Syntrophus sp. PtaB.Bin001
CAATAACCGCACCAGGTGGTGCTGAAGATGAGAAGTACCGGTTTGCCCCGGAATTTACTGAGACGGAAGGGTTTTACCTCCAGATCGGGAAGTTCAAAATCCGCCGCTTTATTCCCTTCAACCTGGGGAGATCCTTCGACTTTTCCACCTTTGTCACCGGAAGGTTCGGTACAGCTTCCCAGACAGAAAATCATCAGAAAAATTGCTGAAAGAAAAAGGGCCTTGCGGAAAATCTTCATGTTTGCGCTCCTGTTTTTCAAATCTCTTTTTTTCAGACAAGCAGCCCGCCGGCCATTATCAGGAAATATTCGCCGGTGGCGAGCAGAATCCAGCCGCACCCCTGCTTGATCCTTACCATCCAGACGCCGGACTTGGGAAGGCCGGCCAGAAGTCCCGTAAAAGAACCGACGACAATCAGCAGGCTCCCCATGCCCAGAGCAAAGACAAAGAGAAGACTGATTCCGAAAAAAAGGTTCTGCCGGGTGGCGACATAGGCGAGCAGCACAGAAAATATCGGTGCGGAGCAGGGCCCCGCCAAAAGGCCGGAAGTGGCGCCGATCAGGAAACTGCCGAGCACGCCGCTTCGCATAATGCCGGTCTGGGATTGCTTGATCAGCCCGGGAATCTTTATGTACATCGTAAATACATCAAGCATGGCCAGTCCCATGACTATACAGACATTGGCAATCAGAAAGTACGTCCAGAAATTGGTCTGTATTTTTCCAAACAGCTGGCCAGTAAGCGCGGAGATGCCGCCTAGTGTCGCGTAAGTCACAGACAGCCCCAGGACGTAAGCCAGCGAAAGGGAAAAACCTTTAAGTCGGGATTGGGCACTCCGGGCGCCGATGTAGGCGATAACGACCGGCATGACCGGATAGATGCAGGGGGTAAAGCTGACCAGCAGCCCGCCGATGTAAGCCGCCAGATAGGCGGCCAAAGACGAATGAGCAATGTATCCGCTCAGGCCGTTCAGGAAAGACTCTATCATGAACCTTCACAAAGGGCGACGGCGTCGATTTCCAGCGGGACATCTTTGGGCAACCGGCTGACGGCGACACAGGATCGCGCAGGACGGGAGCGTTCGAAGTAGGAGGTATAAATGGTATTGAATTCATTAAAATACGACATATCGGTCAGGTAGACCGTAACCTTGACGACGGAGTCCAGACTCGCGCCTCCCGCTTCCAGAACGGCGGCAAGGTTGTCGAGGGTCATTTTTACCTGTTCGGCAAAGGAACCCGTCAGGATTTGGCCGGAAGAAGGATCGAGCGGAATCTGTCCGGATACATAAAGGCATCCCCCGGCTTTCACCGCCTGGGCATAAGGCCCTACCGGCTGAGGGGCTTGGTCGGTATTAACCCACTTTTTTTCCATCGTTCCCTGAAACCTCGGTCTATTCAATTTTTATTTTTTGGAAATGAAATTTGCCAATTCGTCCCGAACTACAGCCTCATCGCCCTGGTTGTAAGCCATTATATTCTTGAGATGAACAAATGAATCAGGATCCATTGCGGTAAAATGGACAGCCGCCTTGCCCTCTTCACAACGGACCACTGTCCCCTGAAATTCCAGGACCAGGGGGTCGGGGTCGCCGGAAAGCTGTAACCTGATGTTTACCATATCTTGAAGATTAAACGGATGCACGGTTTGCAGCAAGGCACCCTGCAAACTGAGATTCTCGAGCTGTCCTTTAATGGCGCTGTCGCCGACACGGAGAGAAACATCGCAGTCAAATAGAATCCGGGAAAACTGTCTTTTTTCCATTGCGCCTCCTGATTCCTTATGTAATTTGCAAAGCAAAGACTTTATTGCATAAACAGCCTTAAGGGTCAAGAGGAACTGACGGATCCGTATTAACAAAGGTTCGCATGTTATTCAAAACTTAAAGGAATAACCGGAAGAATTAGAAAACAAAGCAGGAAGCCGAGTAATCCTCATTAAGGGAACTTGGCAGCAGGCGGGGTTTCCTCTTGGTCGATCAGCCAGCACTGGGGATCATCGGCGAATAGATCGGCCCGGCCCTGAGCTGCGGAACAGGCATAGGCCACGGCCCGGCAACCGCGGCAGACGGGCCAGAGTATGCACCGGCCGCAACTTCCCTTATAATTCTCCCTGTTGCGGAGACGCCAGAGAAGCCGGGATGTCGCCCAGATTTTCCTTAAAGATGATTTTCTTAAATTCCCTGCGGCCAGACCGATTCTTCGACAGGGCATCACGGTCCCATCACAGGCGATGGTCACGCCGGAAAAACCGGCGCTGCATCCGGAAAGTGCAAGACTGCAACCAGTTGCAGGTTGCACGCCCGCCAAGACTGTCGCAAGCGGATCTCCTGAACTGACCTCAAAATCCGGGCCGTTCAGGTCCAGAATCCGACAAAAAGCTTTCCTGATCTCCTGCGGTTCGAGCATTTGAGCTAAAAGATCATGGCCGCTGCCGCAAGGAACAAGTCTTGAAAAGCCGATGCTGCCAAATCCGGCATCCTTCGCCGTCTCCACGGTTTCCTCAATCCGATCTGCATTCAACCGCGAGAGGGTCACGTTCGCCATCACGTTCTGACCGTTCTCAGCGAGAATACGAGCGCCCCGAAGCGCTGCATCAAAACTTCCCTTCCCGCGAATTGTATCATGAATGTCCCGCGGTCCTTCCAGGCTGATCTGGATCTCCGAGACCCCTAAAGATTTTGCCTGGTGGGCATCCGCCAGGCTGATCAGGGAACCATTTGTCAGAATAGCCGTTTGACAGCCGGCATTCCGCGCATGGGCGACGGCATCCCACAAACCATCGTAAAGAAAAGGCTCCCCGCCGGTAAAATGAATCGACGGAGACAGCGTCATGCCCTGTTCCTCTTCCCAGGCCTGAAACATGTCCGCTGCTCCGCCGATCTGCGCTTTAATCTCCTCCGGCGTCATCTCCCGGACTTTGCCCTTCTGCTGGTAACAGTGTCGACAAGACAAATTGCAGCGCTCCGTGAGATGCCATTGGATAAAAAAATGGAACGTCTGAATTGCCGAACCGGCAACTATTTCTTTTTTCAGGACTTTCAGGAGAAGCATCGCGTACCAGAATCAGCGGACCGCATCATTTTCCAGAATCGTTTTTCCTGGCGCTCTGCATACTTCCCTAAAGTCTGCGTTTTACGAGTCCCCATTTCTGCGTCACCTCCTTTCCTTTTCGATTGGCCCGGGACGTCAAGGACGGGAACAGCAACTATAAGTTCGGATTATATAGTCAAAAGCACGAAGAAGAGATGCGAGGAAATATCGTGACAAGATCGTGTGTCTGATTGGAGTTGGAATGTCTATGAAATTAAAGAAAAAAGGTATGACCGTCAAGAGATATTTTATATCGGCTGTTACCGCAGACGATCCATGAATTTTCGGATCATGCGGGCCGGAAAGTGATCCACCGTATGCAGCGCGGCATGGGGACAGACCTCAATACAACAGCAGCACCGGATGCAGCGGTCATAGTCGAATTCGAGAGGCCGGGTTGTTCCGTCAATTGCCTTTGCCGGACAGATCGTCCAGCAGGCCCCGCAATACCGGCAAAGGTCTGCTTCGGCAACAGGACGGGGGAGGCAGTAAAGGCGAATCAAGCGCTGCAGGCTCTGCGGTCCGTAAAGTAGAGACGGCGACGTCTTTGGCAACCGGAAAGACCGGAATGGCTCCAATAAACCGTCAATATCGAAAGCCTCCTCCAGAAGTCCCAGGCCGGCAGCGGCCTTTAGAACCGGCACTTGATCCGTATCCAACTCCAGTATCCGGCACACCGCCCTGTCGAGGGCCAAAGCACTGTCACTGCCGAGAAGCAGACCGACTTCTTTCGGGTTTCCACGCTTTCCCGGCCCTTCGCCTTCCAGAGCCAGAATGCCGTCAAGAATTGTAAAAGCCGGTGATATCCGCTGGTAAAGCTGCACCAGAAAGCGGGCAAACAACGGGCGATTTACACCAGTCTTCATGTGCCACTCCGGTTTGCGGTAGCCCACAATGCAACCGAAGAGATTTTTAACTCCCAGGGTAAGGAGCATCTGACTGTGGGTTTTTAATTTGGGGAGGTTGATGATGACATCGGACTCGATTGCTTCTCTGGCAATATCGATAAAACCGAAAGGCTCTCCGATATCGATTTTCATTGATTCCTGAAAAGGACGGCATTCCACATCAAAGGGGGCGATCGCCTCCTGAATGCCACTTTCCCGGATTATCTTGCTGAAAGAGCCCATCGCCGGGCTGTCTGCGATCAGGGGACGCGCGCCATGCTCCACGGCGTATTCCACAACCGCCCGAACAACGGAGGGATGAGTCAGCAGCGCCTGCTGCGGTGTGGCCGGCGCCAGCAGATTCGGCTTGATCAGAACCCGGCTGCGCGAGGAAATGCGACCTCCCCCCAGGCGATCCAGCATTGTGAATACCAGGGGCTTCAGCGCTTCGTAGCGGTAAGAGGATCGCCTGATCAAAACCAGAGGCATGGTCATCTCATGAATACAGCAACCACGACAGGAAGATGCTCAGGCCCAGAAAAACCAGGGTATGCAAAAATGCCCTGTCAAAGCGGGTCACGTAGCGGACAAGCCGTTCATCCCAATCGGAAGTCTCGATGTAGCGCTGAAAACGCTGAACCAGCCTCCCGAGGTCGAAAGGGCAAACGGTTATCGCTTCTCTGGCACTCAAACACTCAACGTCTCTAACTGTCATGGCTCGCATCTTAAAATCCTCTGTTCCTGAAAAATAGGCTATCTGTTTTTGATTTGAACGTTTCTGCTATTCTAAAGGTGATATTTCCGGACGACACCCGTAACCACTCCCGCCAACTTCAATTCCTGCCTAGGCCTGATGACGGGATATTTAGGATTGGCCGCTTCCAGGAAAACATCCCCCTTCTCTTTGCGGAAGGTTTTCATTGTCCACTCACTGTCCACTTCGGCAATCACCACGTCGCCGTTTTTCGGTTCGCGGCCTTTCTCCACAATTACCAGATCTCCCGGCATAATCCCCTCGCCGATCATGGAATCACCGGAAACCTGCAGCAGAAAAGACGCATCAGGCCTGGTCACGAGGTACTCATCAAGAGAGATGATGTCCCGCAATTCCTCCTCCTCGGGAGAAGGAAAACCGGCGGCGACCTCCCCTACCATGGGAATGGAAAAAGGCTGCTGCTTCCAAGCCAGATGTCCACTTGAATCCCGCTCCAGGATTTCCGCATCAACGAGTTTGCCCACCCAGAAATGGACGACGCTCTTGGACCTTACGCCGAGAAGCGATACCATTTCCTCATAGGTCGGCATTCGCCGCCTCTCGCGGAAAAAAGCGGCAATTTGTTTTTTTACACTCTGTACCGTCCGTTTTTCTTTCATGGCTTCTTCATATAGAACATATGTTCTATTGTCAAGAAATATTTTCTCGGTTGCAGATGATCAATTATCCATTTGACAATACAAATATTTTTCCAGATATTCCTTGAGGGCGACGGCATTGTTATGCTCCCGGTCCTTGGCGCCATAGACGAGCGTGACGAGGCCCCGGCGCACATGCATCATGAGCTGCCCGACCGCGTCAGGATTATCGCCGAGTTCCTGAAAATAACGGTCACGGAATTCGGTCCATTTCGCCGGTTCATGGGCGAACCATTTCCGGAGTTCGTCGCCGGGCGCGATCTCCTTAAGCCAGAGGTCGATTCGAGCTGAATCCCGGGCCACGCCCCGCGGCCACAGCCGGTCTACGAGAATCCTGAACCCGTCGTCGTCTTGAGGAGCATCATATGCCCGCTTAAGTCTGATTTTCATAAATCACCTCCGAATTGGCAACTTACCATACACATACAAAGCTTATAGCCGATCATGTACAGGCTTCATACTTCATGGAGCTCCGGATGATTTCACTCTTGAACTGCTTTCTCATTTTGCGCAAACACCGCCCGCAGCGTCTCTACTCTCTTCCGGTTGACGCCTAGATCGGAACGGCCCACTCTTGAAGCGGAACGAACATGAATGATCTTCTTTTCCACCACCATCCGAAACTCTACATCATCCACAAAGCGAAATATCCGGGAAGTAAAGGTTGCCCGGAGATAATCCCCTTGATCTTCTCGGATGCTCCCACCCAGATCAATGATGGTTTCCTTGAGGAGTTTCCAAGCTGTCTCTGGAGATTTTTGAAATATCAGCGGCGCAACTCTGACGGAAATATTCGGATCTTCGCTGGAAACACAGTTCGGCGTACCGGGACAGGCCCTCAGTCTCCCGTCAATCAACCCCGTTTTTGGCGACTTTGCACTGCAGGAGAGAAGAGTCAGAAGCAGGATGCAAATGAAGGCAACGGCCAGCAACAAAGCAATTATGCTTTTCATGATGTTACCTCCTCCCGTAAAAATATGGCATACCATTTATCAAGGGTGTTGGACCCGCTTCGGGCGGGTCCAACAGGGAAAGAGGCATCGGAAGATCGCCGGATCTACCGAATGCCGGGAGGCACAGGGCTGGAAATCAAATGACCGGCAAGGAAAGCTAATATGGCGAAGATAGCGATGGAAATGACGATGATGGCTATAAAATATACCGTCACCTTATCCCGCGGTGTTTCCAGGACAATCGGAAGGCCGGTATAAAGTAGATAAAGACTGTAAATGCAGGCAATAATCGTTAACAAACCTAACATGGGAATAATACCGAGAATCCCGGCAATCCATATCGGCGTGTATGAAAAAACAACCAGCTGCATGGAGGTCGTCATATCCTGTTTTGAAGCGAATTGCGGCGCCATGGCGGTCATAATGAAAGCGATAACATAGAGCCCGACAAGGCAGATCACATAGTTGAGGATTGCCTGCACCAAACCTTGCAGGACGGGAACACGGACATTCACTCCGAAAGCCGACAGGCCGACGAATGTCATGCCGATAAATGTTGCCACAGGTGGAATAACTGCCAGGATAACTGCGTAGGACATGTATAACTCTTTGACTGTAGTCTCTTCATTTTTAACTATTTCCCAGGTGTCTTTAGGTCTCAAGATGATTGCCTTCGCTCGCTCAGCTAAACTCATAGCACCCTCCTTCAAGATTTGATAAAGACTTTCAATGGATATTCATAATTATTCCGGTACTGTCAACTTTTTATATGACCATGAATATCCACTGTCCGGGAATCTTTGTGGAGCGCCCGGTCCTCCAACCGGGGAGACTATTTCCCTGCAGCTTCTGCGATCTTGGCGCCGAGAGCTTTCAAGTCGTTCAAATCCTGACCTTCGGGTTTTCCTTTCACCAGCACTGATTCCGCCACCTTCTTGAACTTGAAGGACTGCGCGATGGATTCAATGCTCTTTATTGCTTTCCCGCCACCGCCGTGCGAAAGAAAGGCGGCATACGGCTTATCTGTTACCTGGCCCTGCGTCGGGTAGTAAACGCGATCAAGAAAATCCTTCAGTCCTCCCCCCATAAGACTGAAAGCATCATAAGAACCCAAGGCCACTGCATCACACTCCAACAGATCGCTCGGTTGCGCAACAGTGCCTTCCTTAATCGTTACCTGGGCGCCGGCTGTTTGAGCGCCTTCTGCAATTGCCTCAGCAGCCGCCTTCGTATTCCCGGTAATGCTGCAATACACAATTAAAACTTTCGGCATGATCTGATCTCCTTTCGGATCTGTTATTACTCAATAATTTATGATTAAAAGAACAAAATTTCCATGCCAATATGCCCTTGATAAAAACTTTCTCAGTGGCTATTGTGTGAGACCGTTTTTTCCCAACAGGAGACACGCCATGATGAAAATAATTCTTGCCGGCTATAATCTGGATTACGACACTATCCGTAAGCTTCAGGCTGCCCGTCCCGAGCTGCAGAACCTGACCCCCGAAACCCTTTCCGCCGCCTATGCCCGAATCAGCCGCGATCCCCGCCCCGTCAACGAGCTGCGGGCCGTCGCCCGAGAGGAAGTGGAAAAAGCCCGGCAGTCCAATCGAGCCATCGTCTTCGGCCTGGGGCACAGTTCCGTTGCCGAACACGCCGTTTTCAACATAGATGTGCTGGGAGTCTCCCGGCTGCTGGTGGAGGAAATCGAGCGGTTCCGTCTCTGTTCCTATACGGAAAAATCACAACGTTACATCCTGCTGGCCGATGACGCCGTGATCCCCGAGGAAGTCCGGGAGGCGGGGTTGGAAAAGCCGTTCCGGGAAACTATCGGCGAGCAGAACGCCCTTTATCACAAACTATACGAAGGGCTTCTGCCCCATGTGCTGGAAAAGAATCCAGAAATGGCGAATCTTCCGGCAAACCGCTCCACCCTGGAAGGCTGGGCCAAGGAAGACGCCCGCTACATCGTTTCCCTGGCAACGGAGGCCCAATTGGGGATGACCCTCAACGCCCGCAACCTGGAGCTCCTGCTGCGGCGGCTGGCCGCCCACCCCCTGCAGGAAAGCCGGGCCTTCAGCCGGCAGCTCTACGAAAGGACTTTCGAGATCGCGCCGTCCTTAATCCGTTATGCCGAGCCCACCCCCTTTGATCGGGACACCCGGTCGGCACTGCGCCGAGCGGGTGAGGCGCTGCTTACCCGGCATTCCGGCATAGTGGAGAAGGAAAGCGATGACGACGGAAAAGGCCTACAGCAGGGAGATGTCCGGCTGATCGACGCCGCAGCCGACGCCGATGACCGCATCCTGGCGGCGCTGCTCCATACCTCTTCGACACTGTCTCTTGACCGCTGCCGGACCCTGGTGCAAAAGATGGACGCCGCCGAAAAAACCGCCTTGATCAAGGAGGCCTTCCGGTTTCTTTCTCAGCATGACTCGGTCCTACGGGAATTTGAATATGCGGACCTGACCTTTGAACTGATCATCTCGGCAAGCTGTTATGCCCAGCTAAAACGGCACCGGATGGCCACCCTCACCGTCCAGGATTACGATCCCGACCTCGGGGTCACTGTCCCTTCCGCCATCGTCGAAACAGGGATGGAACCGTCTTTTCTTGAAGCGATAGCCAAGACTGAAGCCGTTTACCGGCAGATCGCCCGGAGCGCCCCCCGGGCCGCCGCCTATATCCTTACCAACGCCCACCGCCGCCGGGCAATCCTCAAGGTTAACGCCCGGGAACTCTACCACATGGCCCACCTGCGGGCCGATGCCCACGCCCAGTGGGACATCCGCCGGATTACCGACGACATGCTGACCCTGGCCCGGCAGGCAATGCCCCTGACCTTTCTGCTGGCCACCGGCAAGGACGGCTTTGCTGAGGCTTACCGGGTGCTTTTTCCCTAATGCCCGTTTAATTTCGATTCCAGATCAAAGATGACAGCGATGCGGCAAGGCAGAGGCGACGCAGGCATACTATAGCGTATGTCGAGGAGCCGATAACGCAGCCAACGTAGCTGGCGCTTTGATCTGGAATCGAAATTACCAGTCACATTTTGAACACAACGCCAGGGAATTGAACTGCTTTGCTTCATGCTTTTCCCTGATGTCGAGCATTGCCCGGGAGTTCCATATTTCGCGAATGCCGGAGTCGCGCAGATTGCCGAAGTTGCACTCTCCATCGAGATCCGCGATGCACAGGGTGACATCGCCGTTCCAGAATATCGTCATCCGCTCCCAGACATTTTTGCAGGACACCTTTCTCTGCGGCAGGACATTCCCATTTCCATACTGGGAGAACTGCTGCTTGATTTCTCCGACCCGGCGGACATGGTCAACGACATTGCGCCAGTACCGTTCGAAGCTCAGTTCCTCCTCCCTGTTTTCGGGCATCAGATACATGACCGTTTCCAGCACGGGTCCGCTGATCCTGCACTCTTCTCTCATCTTCACAAAGTCGTGAATATTACTGAGCACATTTTCATGCTTCACTCCTCTCATTACCCGCTCATGAACATCTCTGGAATAGCCAAGTACGGAAAACATAAAGTGATCGGCATTGTCCACTTCCGCCTGGAGAATTCGGGCAATTTTGTCCCTGTCCAGCAGCATGCCATTGGTGGCAAGGGTTATCCCCAGTCCTCGCCGCTTCGTATAGCGGATCATCTCCACAATTCGGGGATGCAGAAAAGGTTCGCCGTGAAGGTAAAGATGCACCCTTTTCACCCCGCTGCGGGCGGCATCATCGATTATTTTCCGGAAAAGGTCATAGTCCATGAAGCCGGTCGCTCTCTTCATTACATCCCGTGAACAGCAGATGCAGTTGATGTTGCACTTGTTCGTTACTTCGATTTGCAGACAGAGCGGCGCCTTCCTCAAGCGGCACGCCCATTTGACAATAACCGGCGAAACGAACCAGAATTTATCGCACAGATTGAGAAAATCGGAGAAGGATCTGACAAACTTGAGTTCCTCCCTTGCATATCCGATCCAACTGTTTTTCATGACAGTTCCCTTCAGGCTCTTCCCATCGTTTTTATTTCACTTTTTCCAACCACTCCTCACGCCAGAAGAAGAAACAGGACCGGTCACAGGCTCCGAAATCTCTTGTTCCCTGACACATGACGCCGTCAAGAATAACGATGCGGCTGCATTTTTTGATCAGGTAGTCCCGTTCATCCAGGAATCTTTTCACTTCCTTCAGGACGGTCTGTTCCGTGTCGCAATAGGGCCACATTTCCTCCATGAAAGAACATCCCTTCACCGAATTCCAGTGATCGAGCGTTTGCCGAATTTCGGCTGCGGATCGCACGCGCACCCTGTCTCCCGTTTTCAGGCCTCTCTTCTCTTCACTTTCGACAACCCGGGGAAACGGCATCGCCCGGGTATCGATCAAGTCTGAAATGAAGTTCCGAAAATAAATCAAACGCCTTTTGACGACACGCCTGATGCGGTTCCGGCGCTGCCAAAATATTTCCGGAAATCCCGGACCTTCAGCCAAGACAGGAAGCGACGGCAATTGACATCCCGGAATATTCTTCATCTGCCTGTTTTTCATCTTTTTCCCTTTGCCGGTCACGAGATTTTCCCCTATCAGCCCAAATGCCGGTAACAGAGCCCCCCAATGCGTTCGAAGGCAAATTCGGGAACCGTTTTACAAAGCCCCTTTACAAACCTGTAACTTCTTGAATCCTTTTCGCAGGAAAGTTCTTCGGGCATTTGTTTCGGGTAATAGTGCTGGGGCAGGTCGACAACCGTTGTTCCCCAGTGTCTCTTGAAATCCATCAGGCTTTTGTTGTAGGGGGATGTCCTGCCGAAATCAAAGACCCTGTAGCCTTCTTCACAGGCAGACTTGATGGCCTCCCAGAAAAGGAAATGATTCGGGCTCAGATTCTTGAATGTTTCGTCCGATGCCGCAAATTCAGCGGAAACACGGTCCCGGAATTTAAAGAGGACCAGACCTGCCAGAGGAATGCCCTCTTTTTCCGCAATCAAAAGAGAGATTTTATCGGTGGGGGAAAAAGTTTCCCAGAGAGATTTGAAAAAAGAATAGGGAAGCGGCGGCAGACACAGCCTCTTCCTGGTTTTGACAAAGATTTGATAAAAGGAAGCCAGATCGGCTTCGCAACCCCCGGTCTTCAGGGCAAGACCGCTGTCAATGGCCCGGGAAATCCTCTGCCGAACGCAGGTGCGGTGAAATTTTTTCTTCAACCGCTCCGGCTCATTGTCCAGCAGAAGATAGTGATGCTTGTAAAACAGGCGGCTTCCCAACCGATCTTTGTCGACCAGATGAGAAGCAGCCAAGGATCGAATTTCCACATACTTGCCTCCCATCCTTTGAAACAGATTCAGGACAGCATCAAGCAGCGGATCAAGTTCTTCTCCCGAAGAGATCAAGGGATCGCAGAGCGTCGCAAAGGGGATGCTGACGAATCTTTTTCCGGTCAACCAGCTTTTGACGAAAAAAACGGGCATCCCCGCTTTGATCTGTTGCGTTTCCTCGTCGAGGATGACCGGGTAATACCCTTTCATATGCGGAAAACTTTTTTCCAGAACCTGCTGCCACTCGGAAAGATGGCAGATCCATCCCCATTGATGATTTGCCACAAAGTCGTTCCAGCGCGCGTCTTTTACAGGATTGATGAACTCGACGGTTTCCATTTAAACCCTCCTGTTCGTCGGAATGTCATTCTGGCGGATATTTGAATGGAATTTTCAAGAACAAAGTTCCGGAATACCAATCCATAATGGAGGGTACGGGAGATGGAATTGTCTGAATGCCGGAGGAACGAGCGCTGTCGGTTGATAAAAGTCAGACAAGAAAGGATATCTTAAGATAAACGGGAATAATTAACCTGTAAATACGGCATTAATCCCAAGATAGCGCCAGTTTGAAGCTGTGATAGCAAAAAGAGTGGAAATGTTTTAATGATCTCCTTGAAGAACAGGTTTCGATGGTCGGTCTTCCCCATAGTCCGGAAACATCCAAAGAACTGTTTGTCGGCTCACAAGGCTGGATATAAATTATTGAAAAAATGTATAATCTGAATCAAGCTCACAAATAAAAGCATCATGCGATGAAAGCGCAGGAGAATTTTAACGTGAACATTCTTGTTGTCGATGACGAAATCAACATCCGCAGGACTTTGTCCATCTGCCTGGAAACAGAGGGGTACCGCGTTTCGGCGGTAAGCAACTTTGAAGACGCCCTTGCCGAGGCTTCTCTCAAATCCTTCGACATCGCCTTCGTAGATTTGCGTCTTGGCGCCGCCAACGGCATGGAGCTGATTCCCGCTCTGCTGGCCACGACGCCCTGGATTCGAATCATCGTGATTACAGCCTATGCCTCCATTGAAACCGCTGTGGAAGCCATGAAGAAGGGAGCGGTGGATTATCTTTCCAAACCCTTCACACCGGCTCAGATCAAGCTTGCCGTTCAAAAGGCGATGGACGTGCTTGCCTTGGAACAAAAGGTCGTTACCCTGAAAGAAGACCTGGGCCGGTCACGGCCGGAAGCGGATTTCACTTCCACCAGCGGGGCAATGAACCGCGCCGTCGCTCTGGCGCGTCAGGCGGCGCCCTCAGACGCAACTCTGCTGTTGAGAGGGGAAACGGGAACGGGGAAGAGCGTCCTGGCAAAAGCCATTCACACCTGGAGTCTGAGAGCGTCCAAACCGTTCAGTGTCCTTTCCTGCCCCTCCCTGTCGCCGGAATTGCTGGAGAGTGAATTGTTCGGCCATGTCAAGGGGGCCTTTACCGGCGCCGTCCGCGACAATCCGGGCCGGATCGGGGCCTGTAACGGCGGCACACTCTTTCTGGACGAAATCGGCGATCTCCCGTTATCCCTTCAACCCAAATTGCTCCGCTTTGTCCAGGACAAGGAGTACGAACGAGTCGGCGACTATGTCACCCGTCACGCCGATGTCCGGGTTCTTGCCGCTACCTATATGAATCTCGAGGAATCCGTCAGTGAAGGTTGCTTCCGGGAAGATCTCTATTACCGCCTGAACGTCATCCAGATCGAAATCCCTCCACTGCGGGAACGGCCCGACGATCTGGTCGCCCTGGCGGAGCACCTGCTGCTCTTCTTCGGAAGGGCTTGTCGCCGAAACGTGTCCGGTTTTACCGACGAGGCGCTCCATCTGCTCCGGGAAT
>MVQR01000027.1 GCA_002067815.1 Syntrophus sp. PtaB.Bin001
CTTCCAGCTTATCCTTTTTACCCTGGCGGAGCATTTAGTTCGCCAATTGTCTTGAATATAATAATCCGTTTCCACCGTATTTTTCTCTTCGTCGATCTTGACGTTGGTTCCCATATTTTTCTCTCTAAATACTTTGGCAATGGCTCTAAGGATATATTTCTCTTTTGCTTCATAGTTATAGTAGAATTCATCCGGTTTGGTTATGACCGTCTGTCCGAATTTCTCGTCGCAGGCAGTTAGAATGGTTGTAAAAATAACTAGAATCAGAAAAAATCCCCAGTATGATCTGCATTTAATCATTGTATGGACCCTATTATATGGTTTATTTTTTTACCAATTTCACCGATTAACAAGTGACGCCGCAAAATGCTCAAGAATTAAAAATGTGCAGGGTTCATAGCATTTTAGTGATGAATTAACAACTCCGATCTGGAAATGGAATTATTGGGCGGAAAGAAACTCTGTTCCTGTATTAACTGAGAAATCGGTTGCAGGTAAGCACATTTCAGGGTAAACTTCGCAAGTATTAAAAAGCTCAAGGTGATCATGGCAATATATCTCTGTTCGTGCTCCCCGCCCTGCAACTAGCCAATACAACAGATTCAATTATTTTTGAAGCAAGCGAATTTGCAGCGCAGGCTCATGTCGGACATGTACCGAAAGGTAACAAAAAGGATGTTCTGCCGCTTGTCTGTGCCGATAAGCTGGATAATATCAGGTCGACTCGTGAAGGATGCATTTCACGTAGGCGATGAGAAGGTGTGGACTCAATTTAACTTAGTGAAGGATAAGACTCAACGTCAAACTGAAAAGGAATGATTAAAAAGAGAGGTGAAGATAATGATTTATGAAAATTTGAGTGCGATGAAAAAAGCATATGAGGGCATTCTCGATGTAGCGGAAGATCAGGTCAAGGTTCTGGATGAAAAGGCGTTAAGACAATCGCTGATTGATGATCTTATTAGTACAGCTGTGTTCAGTCCCGTTCAGGAATTGAAAGATGCGGCTTCGTGGCTGATTCGTAGAAGCGGCGCGGCGGTGGGGATCATGTCTTCTTCCATACAGTCGTTATATGATGCAATGGGAAGGAAGGAAGTGAAGGGGTTCACCGTTCCCGCCATCAATATCCGGGCTTTGACTTATGAGGTTGCCCAGGCAGTCTTCCGGGCGGCTTTGAAGAACTCCGTTGGTCCCGTCATCTTTGAAATCGCTCGTTCCGAGATCGATTATACCTTACAGCGGCCGATTGAATACACAAGCGCGGTGACTGCCGCGGCTATTAAAACCGGGTTTCGAGGTCCGCTCTTTCTCCAGGGAGATCATTTTCAGGTTAATGCCAAAAAGTTTGCCGCCGATCCGGATAAGGAAGTCCGCGCCGTCAAGGATCTCATCTGGGAAGCCATTGAAGCGGGCTTTTACAACATCGATATTGACACCTCGACCCTTGTTGATCTTTCAAAATCAACCGTCAGCGAACAGCAGGAGGCGAATTTTTCCCTGGCCGCCGAATTGACTGCCGTTATCCGTGATCTGGAACCGGCGGGGATTACTGTGTCCGTGGGAGGCGAGATCGGTGAGGTTGGCGGCAAAAACAGCACCGTTGAAGAGCTTCAGGCATTCATGGATGGTTATTTGGAAGCCTTGAAAAAATATGGGGATAATTTAAAAGGAATCAGTAAAATCAGTGTCCAGACCGGCACTACTCACGGCGGCGTTCCCCTGGCGGATGGCAGTGTAGCTCAAGTAAAATTGGATTTTGATACACTGGAAAAACTGTCTGAGGTTGCCCGGAGCAGATATGGTCTCTCAGGCGCCGTTCAGCATGGTGCTTCCACTTTGCCGGATGAAGCCTTTGACAGGTTTCCCGCGATAGGGACAGCGGAAATACATCTGGCTACCGGTTTTCAGAATATCATTTATGACAGCGTTCACTTTCCCCCTGAATTGCGGGACAAAATTTATGAATACCTTAAGCGGGAAATGACAGGTGAACGGAAGGAAAAAGACACGGAAGAGCAATTCATCTATAAGACACGCAAAAAGGGGTTTGGGCCGTTCAAGCAGGAACTCTGGCAGCTTCCGCCGGAAACGCTGAAACAGATCAGTCAGGAACTGGAAAACCAATTCACCTTTCTTTTCAATAAATTGAATGTAGTAAAAACCGAAGCGGTTGCGCGACAGTATGTTAAATTAGTGGATGTACCACTGAAAATGCCGACGGCTTTGAAAGGATAAGGTTGTCTGAGAGTTAATAATTATGTTCTGAAAAATTTAAGGTTGATTGACTGGTAAAAAAGAAAGAGTCGGTTCGGGAATGTCCTGTTTATGTGTCCCTGACGACTCTTTCTTTTTTTATTATTTACTATTGGAGGTCCATCTACATAAAAAACATGCGCAGAACCGGAAAACGAATTAAAGACAGACGGTGGTCATTATATATATGAATTACCTGACTTTCGCTCCCGTCCGGGGTTCGCGGTCGAAAGCCAGAACGGTAATGCCCTCTGCCGTTGTGTCGGTGGCGAGCAGCATTCCCCGGGATTCAATTCCCATCAGCTTCGCCGGTTTCAGATTGGCCACGATTACAATCGACTTGCCGACCAGCTGTTCCGGCTTATAGTCTTTGGCAATACCAGCGACAATCGTCCTTTCTTCCCCGATGTCGATCTTCAGTTTAAGCAGTTTTGCCGATTTCGGAACAACTTCGGCTTCCAGTATCCTGGCGACCCGAAGGTCGATTTTCTCGAAATCTTCGTAGGAGACCTCCGGTTTTATCGGTGGCGGAGGTGGAATTGCTTTGATTTCAGCGGCTCCGCCGTCCGGTTTATAATCGATTCGGGGGAACAGAGCTTCGCCGCGTTGCAGGGACTGACCGCTTGAGAGTCCGCCCCAGGTGCGAATCGTTTTGAAGTCCTCCCGTTCCGGGTCTGTGATGCCAAGTTGAGTCAGTATCTTTCCGGATGATCCGGGCATGAACGGCGAAATCAACACAGCCACAACCCGGATGGCTTCAAGTAGCTGATACAGCACATTACCAAGCCTGTCCTGATTCGCCGGATCCTTGGCCAGACTCCAGGGTTCGTTCTCAACGATATAGCGGTTTGCAGTGTTGATCAGTTCCCAGATGGACATAAGGGCCTTGTGGAAAGTAAGTTCCTGAAAAGACTTCTCCACATCCCCGATAACCCGGGCCGCCGTATCGGGAAGAATGGCATCGGCTTCCGGTGTCAAGGCCGGGATTTTTCCTTTACAGTATTTCATTACCATTGCAGTTACCCGGCTGACGAGGTTGCCCAGGTCATTGGCAAGTTCCGCGTTTACCCGCTGGACAAAACCTTCTTCGCTGAAGCTTGAGTCCAGCCCAAAAACCATTTCCCGGAGAAGATAATAACGGAAGGCATCAAGCCCGTACTTGTCCTTAAGTTCAAGGGGACTGATGACGTTGCCGAGGCTTTTGGACATCTTACTCTGGTCGACATTCCAGTATCCGTGAACATTCAGATGCTTGTAAGGTTCGAGGCCCGCGGCCTTCAGCATTGTTGGCCAATAGATGCCGTGTGGCTTAAGAATGTCTTTGGCTATCAGATGCTGAGCAACCGGCCAGAAAGTGCGGAAATTATCGCTGTCAGGGTAGCCTATACCGGTGATGTAGTTGATAAGAGCATCGAACCAGACATAGGTCACATAATTTTCATCAAAGGGAAGGGTGATGCCCCACGAGAGCCGGGACTTAGGTCTGGAAATGCAGAGATCTTCGAGTGGCTCGCGAAGAAAGGCCAAGACTTCGTTTCGATAGCGTTCAGGTCGGATGAAATCCGGATTGGCATTGATATGCGATATCAGCCAATCCTGGTATTTGCTCATTTTGAAGAAATAATTACTCTCTTTGCGGAATTCAGGCTCCGTCTGATGATCGGGACACTTCCCATCGATAAGTTCCTTCTCGGTGTAGAAGCGTTCACAGCCGACACAATAATATCCCTCGTAATGACCGAAATATATGTCGCCGGCGTCATAAACCTTGCTGAGAATTGCCTGCACTGTTTCAATGTGGTTTGTATCCGTTGTCCGGATGAAGTAATCGTTTGTGATAGTCAGCTTCGGCCAGAGGTCCCGGAACTGACCACTGATCCGGTCGGCATAGGCCTTGGGTGTTACGCCGCTTTTCTCCGCGGCTTCTGCAATTTTGTCACCATGTTCGTCCGTTCCCGTCAGGAAGAATGTCCGGGATCCGGACAGGCGGTGATACCGGGCCAGAACATCAGCAACGATGGTGGTATATGCATGTCCAATGTGAGGAGACGCATTGACATAATAGATAGGCGTGGTGATGTAAAAAGCTTTTTCCATAAATATTGATCCTGAAGTGAAAGAAAATTTTAATGAACTTGCGAATTCAGCAGCAAAACAAAACGCTCCTATCCCTGGAGGGCTGACCTAAGGTCTTCAATGATGGTTTTGGAACCCACATACAGAGTTGTACGCTGATGATGATTGGCCGGTTTGACGTCAAGGATGCAGGTCCCTGTTTCGTCTATGGCGTCACCGCCGGCTTCCTTGCACATAAAGGCCACTACATTTGCTTCATACAGGAGCCTCAGTTTGCCCTGTGGCCGGTTTTCTTTTGGATCCGGATGATTGACGATTGCCGGATACATGAACAGACCGCCATTTGAGAGCAACCGATGGAAGTCGCCGGCAAGCGCTCCAATATAGCGGAACTTATACTTATGCAAATTGTCGTTGATCCATTTCTGCACTTTTTCGCTGAATACGCTCGTATTGCCTGCATTAAATGAAAGTTCCCATTTCTTCTGCGATTCGGGCATGCTCATGCGAATCGGTTTTACATAGGTTGCGGTTTCATCGGAATGGAAGCGCCAGCAGCCTGCGTCGCGCAATGCCAGGGTGAACATGCCCGTCGGAATGACGAACATCCCGGCGGCGATGTACTCGCGACCTTCTCGAAGATGAAAATCTTCGGGGCCCCTCATGTCGCCGTCAAGATTGCGCTTGGCAATGCCGAACATGAATCCCACCGGGAGGCCATGTGCCACATTGGACGATCCGTCAAGGGGGTCAAAGTATACGAAGTAGCGGCCGCTTTCCTTGTTCATGTCGATGATGTTTTCACACTCTTCACTTACGACCTGAATCACTCGTTTGTTTGACGCCAGATAGTGAAGCACTATCTCGTTGGCTATATCGTCCATCTTCATGACGCTTTCGCCCTGCACGTTGATTGAACCGGCCACACCGAGGTTTCCTTTGAGTGCGCCCGTGCGGTAATAAAGCTCAATGCGTTTTGCCGCGGTGATAATGGAATCCATTAGAATCAGAAAGTGGTAGGTGCGATTGTGCTTTTCCTGATGTTCCATTAAAAAATTGCGAAATGTCTGTTCGAATTCTACTGGCATAACAACCTCCTAAATATAAAGCGCTAAAAAATGTTTTAATCACCGGTGCACTCTTGTAGTGCCGGTTTTTTCTCCTCCGCGCCGCACATTTGACTTGGTTATGAACGGTTTTAGAAGAAGCAGGGTGCATCTATGAAAGCAACGGGGATCGAAAACATCTTGTGCAGATAATCGCCCAAGGCCTTTATCCCAAAAGTCTCTGTCTGGTAATGGCCGCCGTAAAAAATATTCAGTCCGAATTCCTGCGCAAGGTGATAAGCGCCGTGTTTGGGCTCGCCGGTTATGAAGAGATCGATCCCTTCATCCTTCAGTTCTTTGAAGAGGTCGGGATCAGTGGCCGAGCCGGCCACAACGGCTACGGTATCGATTTTCTCAGGACCGAACTTCAAAAGTCCCCGGCGACTGCCGATAGCTTTTTCAACCTCGGCTGCTACTTGCTCCCGTGAGCCCGGCTTCTTGAAACGGCCCTTTATGCCGATGTAGCTGCCGTGGTACATTGCAAAAGGCTCTATGCCATCAAGGTCCAGCAATCGTGCAATTGCGCGATTATGGCCGATTTCAGGGTGGGCGTCAAGAGGGATATGGACGGCATACAGCGCCATATCGGCCATGATAAGGGCCCGGATGCGCTGGAAAGAATTGCCGACGATAAGCTGCCGGCGGTTCCAGAACAGTCCGTGATGCACAATAAGCAGATTACACCCCGCTTTTTCAGCCTTATATATGGCCTCTTGGCAGGCATCGACGGCAAGGCCGATCTTATTGATAAATCCGCTGTTTTCGACTTGTAGGCCGTTTATTGAATCATCCTTGAAAGAACCGATGTTCAGATAGGAATCGATATGATTAATGATTCTCTTGAGTTCCATGAGTGAAATAGAAATATTTAAATATTAAAGTATTTAACAGATAATGATTTCCAGCCCGATTGAGCTGTCTTGATGATGTTTCGGGTTGAAAGCTATGCCGGGTTCCTTTTTATGTCACGGCAGTATGCTGGTGTTTTGCAATGGCTGGTTCCGTGGGGCTTTTTTCACTTTCTCCCGGATCTGCCTCACTGTTTTCTTTACGACTGGTTGCGCCTTTTCCTTTTTTCTTTTCCCGGTAACAGTCATATTCGAAGGCCAGACAACACATAAGTCGGCCGCACAATCCGGAAATCTTTTCCGGATTGAGAGACATATTCTGTTCTTTTGCCATTTTTACAGACACCCGGTCCAGATTATGAAGTAGATTTGCACAGCAGACTTCACGGCCGCATATTCCCATCCCCTTGACAATCTTGGCCTCCTGACGCGACCCGATCTGCCTCAATTCAATCTTTGTCTTGTATTTTTGCGCCAGATCCTTGACAATTTCTCGGAAGTCTACACGGTTTTCCGCCGTAAAATAAAAAATGATCTTGCTCTTGTCAAAAAGGCATTCCAGATCAATCAGTTTCATGGGCAGATTGCGAACTTTGATTCTATCCGTGCAAAAGGCGAAGCAGTTCTTCTCAAGGATTCTGTTGTTTTCTCTAATTTTAAGGTCTTCTTCCGATACCTTGCGTATCACCGGTTTCAGATTGGCCGGGAGGCTATGTTCGGGCTTGGGAGTGATACCGGTAATGACCGTGCCCATGGCCATGCCATCGTCCGTAGAAACAATCACCTGATCATTTATCTTAAGATCGAGAGTTCCCGCATCAAAGCTATAAATCTTGCCTTCTTTCTTGAACTTGACACCGACAATATTTTTTTGCACAGGCTCAAAAATCTCCTGGAATTTTCTTTGTTGAAACCGATTGTTACGGCATTGATATTAATTAAGGAAGTCTAAACATCATAACTTCTAAAGTCAACGATTTATTCGCATTCTGCGCCAGTTGACGCTCAGCCTGATCGATAGCCCGGATGCCGGTTAGAATTTTTTCAGCCGTTCGTTGGCCGGCAAATACCGATATCAAATCCAGGCGATCCTGGTGCATGAGCCCTTCTTTTTCTTGTGTTTCCTTGAAAATTAGTACGTCGCGGAAGAAGGTCTTCAATATTTCCAGCTTATCCAGAATTTCCCTCTTATCGTCGTTTAAAAAACGGATAAAGGACAAACGACGCAGAGGGGAATCAGAGGTGGTGTCGGCGACCAGGTCCAGGACCTCTTTTTTCAGGGCGAGAAACGCTTCACGGTTGAGATCAAGAGCTTTTCCCATGCTGCCGCCGGAAGCGGCCGCCAGCAGTCGAGCTTGAGACTCATCAAGAGAAAATCGTTCGCGGAGCAATTTTGCCACGACTTCCTGTGGAAGAGGGTTAAAACGGAGCTGTTGACAACGGGAAAGAATCGTTATGGGGAGCTGGTATGGTCTGGCTGTAATTAGAAGGATAATATTGGATTTTGAGGGTTCTTCGAGGGTTTTCAACAGGGCGTTTGCCGCGGCATTGTTCAGCTTGTCCGCTTCAATGAAAATTACTATGCGCTTTCTGCCCTCCATGGGACTGAATTTCATCCGCTCCTGGATATCCTTGACGGCATTGATCCTTATATATTGACCTTCTGCTTCAATCATCTCAATGTCCGGATGGTTCTTATGATCGGTCTTTATGCAGGAAATACAGGAATCGCAGGCATCAAATGATTCCTGACGGCAGTTGAGCGCTTTGGCAAAGGTCAAGGCTACTTTACGCTTGCCGATGCCGTCCATTCCATGGAACAGATAGGCGTGGGCAAGACGATCCTGCCGCATGGCATTCTGAAGGATGCCGATGGGTTTTGAATGGCCGAAAATATCATTAAAAGACATGAAGCCTCCGCATTATAACAGCTCGTTGCTTTCCCGCTTATGATGACTGTGATGCATAGGATAGAGAGCCGAAGGAGGAATTGCTTGATGAATAAAGAGCATTCGTTAATCTCATCAGGAGTTTTTCCTCAGGGTTTCAAGATGCCGGCATACTTCCTTATGGATTGCGGTTATGTCTTCAGCCGCGTTAATGATCCTGAACCTATCAGGTTCCCGTCTTGCCAGAGAAAGATATCCATTGCGGATATTTTCGTGAAAATTAAGGCCCTCCTGTTCGAAACGGTCTTCCTTGGAGTTTTCCGGAAGATTGGTCATGCGCTGCAACGCCCGGCGAAGACCGGTTTCCGCAGGAAGGTCAAAAAGCAACGTCAATCGAGGTTTCAGAGACATAGTGGCAAAATCGTTCAGCTTCTTGATCCATTTCTCATCAATTCCTCTGGCAAATCCTTGGTAAACCATAGTGGCATCGGAAAACCGATCACAAAGAATCCATTGCCCTTTCGCTAAGGCAGGTTGAAGGACCTCCCGGACATGTTGGGCACGGGCGGCCACAAACAGCAGCAGTTCGGCTTCAGCGCAGATGTCAAATGATTCTCTGTTCAAAAGAATTTTTCTTATCCTGTCACCCAGAGGTGTTCCTCCAGGCTCTTCAGTGGTCAAGATAGGAATGTTCGATCTCCTGAGAAATTTTGCCGCCATTTCGAGCTGAGTCGTTTTCCCGCACCCTTCGATTCCTTCAAAAGAAATGAGATATGACATAACTTCCCGCCTTGCTTGTTGCTTGTTCTCCAGAAATCTTGTTCTCTAAACCACCCGAGAAAAAGTGCATAAAATCAAAAGAGACCCCCTAGAAATGAAAGGGGGCACTTACATACCTAAGCAGTTAAGTGCCCCCTTCTTTAACGAGTTTTTAAAAACAGACTACTTGTCGCCGGGAACGATAGCTTCCGCCGGGCATTGTTCAGCACAGGTTCCGCAGTCGGTGCAGATACTCGGATCGATCACATACTTGTCGTCTCCCTCACTGATTGCACCTGCCGGGCATTCTTCCTGACAAGAACCACATGCTACACACTCATCGGTAATCACGTACGCCATAACGTATCTCCTTTTTTATCTTAATTTAATCATCTCATGAGCCGCAAACCGATTCCGGATACGTCTCATGGGTAAAAACTCTCAAACTGAAACGACTTCCTTGATTCCAGGGATTCTTTCTTTTAGAAATCTTTCGATTCCCATCTTTAATGTCATTTGGGACATGGCGCATCCGCTGCATGCACCGACAAGGCGGACTTTCACCACTCCGTCCTCACTGACATCAACCAATTCCACATCTCCACCATCTGCTTTTAGATTGGGGCGAATCAGATTGATGGCCTCTTGCACCTTATCTTTCATGATTATTACCTCCTTTTCTGAACCGCCACCAGGCTTCTTATCCGAAAACGGTCAAATATATCTGTGCGTCAATTACTTTTTTACCGAGGCATATAACCGATCATTTCTTTGAACAAGGTTTTGGCCACGTTCAATAAATCCGGTTTGACTAGCAGGTATTTTTCGGATCTGTAATGTCCGGCTGTCCAAACGACCCTGCCTGTTGCGGCGTCGACCATCTTGATGCCCATACCGACCTTTCCGACTTTATCTTCATTTTCCGTCGTGTAGTTCCAATACTCAACGTTTATGACAAGAAAGGCATCGATCTGACATAAATCCCCGATCCGGGCGCTAAGCTGGGGATCGGAAAAATTGACGGCTTTTAGCTTTACCGTATAGTCGGTCACGACCCTACGGAGATCTTCGTTTGACTGTAACTGCTCCTGGAAGTTGTTTCCTGCTACAACACTGTTAAACCATCGTTTGCTAATGAGTACCTCGGCGATCATACCGTCAACGATTGTTCGGGCTTCTCCGTATGGTCCCACATCGACAGGCAGAACAGCGATCCGCTTCGGATGAAAATTCCCTGCTTCCGGATCAACCTGGGAATAATGCAGTCCACCACAACCGCAAAATACCACAATAAAGAAGGCAGCAATAAAAGCTAACTGGGATGTTCTTTTCATAGGGACCTGTTACATTTGCGCGGTAGTTTAATCTGCCCATCACCGGGTGACGTAAAACCACAACAGAGAAGCTATCCCAGCGATAACATAACTGGTTTCCAAAAGACCTTCAAGGATAACCCCGGAAAACGACGCCCTTCTATCACAAAGTTTGAAACAAATCCATACATAAAATAAATTAACGGGAAGAATAAAAGAAAGTGAAGGAGTCCAACCGAAAGTGCCGCTTGTCAGCAGCAGGACCAGCAGGCCGGCGGAAATAACGGTCAAGAGCACCTGAGTCTGCCGTTTGCCGATGAATACGGGTATCGTCTCCTTGCCGATCAGTCTGTCTCTCTGTATATCCAGGATGTCCGAAAGGGCAGAGCGAATGAAAACCATGCCAAAGGTGAAAAGGAAGGCGACAGCCACTCCCGGGGACAAGAATGTTTCTCCTTCCATACCGGGCAGAATGGCTACAACGGTTGCCCAGGCCAGTGCCATGGCTATGTTTTTTGATCCGGGGAGGTCTTTCATGCCGCGATAACGCCATTTATCGGGAAATATTGGCAGATTGTAGAGAACCCCAAGAGCGGAAATGAAAAAAAGCAGAAAAAAAGCCTTTATCCCATGGTTAAGAGCTATTCCCAGACCGGCTAACATTGATATTATTGCCCCGGAGAGATAGAAATTCTCATATTTGAGGTAGGATTCTTCCCGGAAAGAGCCTATGCTGCACGTTTTCCTGTTAACAAATCGGTTGAAGGTGTGCATTGCATGAACATAAAGGGCGGTGATCAGAAGAAAAAGGAAATTTACCGGGATGCGTTCCAAAAACATTGCCGTCAGAGACAGGCAGGCCGCACCTAATGCGGAGTACATATCCGTTCGGACGGATAGGGTCCAGATTTTAAAGAATCCCTGAGCTTTTTGTTTCTTTTTGCGCTGTTGTTCCGCAATACGGTCGACGACCCGGTCAAGTATCCAGTTGGGAGTTGATGCTCCGGCCGATAGACCGATGCGGTCATAATTGGCAAGGACGGCTTCTTTCAATTCATCAGCCGTTTCGATGTGAAAGGTCGGGGTTCCCTGCTGGGCGGACAGGGTTGCCAACCTGCGGGTATTGGCGCTGTTCCTGCCGCCTACGATAACCATGGCCTCCATTCGGGAGGCAAGTTCCCGAACTTCCGCCTGCCTTCTTTCCGTGGAATCGCAGATCGTATTGAATACGACCGTATCCGGAAATCGTTCGCAAATCCGCCGTACGGTGGCGTCATATTCTTCAACGCTCTGAGTTGTCTGGGCTACAACACAAACCTTCTCCAGAATGGGGAGCTGATCCACATCCTGACAACTCCCTATAACCCGGCCGCGGCCGCGGGCATGACCAAGCAGGCCGTTGACCTCGGGATGATCGCCGTCGCCGACAATCAGGATGTCATAGTCCTGCGCGGCATGCTTGCGGATAATGGCTTGAACGTGGGTTACCTTGGGACAGGTTGCATCGATGATCCGAAGTCCCTTCTCCCGGATCTTTTTACGTTCTAAAGGTGAAATGCCGTGAGCCCGGATAACGATGGCTGCGTTGCTGTCGCAGATCGGAATCGCATCCAGGTCCTTGATGGGGATGATTCCCCTTTCCTGAAGAAAATCAACTGTTTGAGGGTTGTGAATCAAGGGGCCGTAGGTATAGATCCTTTCCGCGCCTTTGTGGCGGGCGATATCCAGCACCGTATCCACGGCGCGCTTGACGCCCATGCAGAACCCTGCTGTTTTGGCAAGAATGACACTCATCAGTTTTGCAACATTTTCTATCCGTTGGGGACCGGTATTTCCGGATAAAGGCGGATTTTAGTTTAGTTTAATAGCAAGCTGCATTTAAAAGAATAATGATGGCTTCGGCTTGTCGTTAATTTTATTCGTTCGGCAACCGGGCACAGATGAAAAATTCTTTGTTACCCTTGGGGCCCAGAATCGGGGAAATGGTCGTTCCCACGACCTCCAATCCCTGCTCACGGAAAAAGACTTTCATTTCCTCCAGCACTTTTTGCTGAAGAGCCGGTTGACGGACGACACCGCCTTTGCCGACTTCTCCTTTTCCCACTTCAAACTGAGGCTTGATCAAGGCAAGAAGTAATCCGCCCTTTTTCAGAAATTTCATTGCGGCGGGGATGACCAGCTTCAATGAGATAAAAGAGGCGTCTACGGTAATCATATCTACCGGGGCTTCCAGACCAGCGCCGTCAAAGAAGCGGATGTTCGTCCTTTCAATGCACCGGACGCGGGGATCGATTCGCAGTTTCCAGGCCAGCTGACCGTAGCCCACATCGAGCGCATAAACCAGACGGGCGCCCTCCTGAAGCAGACAGTCGGTGAAGCCGCCTGTAGAGGCCCCTACATCCAGAACTGTCAGATCCCGGACGTTTAGTTGAAATGTGTCCAGGGCTCCCTTGAGTTTCAGCCCACCCCTACTGACATAAGGGTGATCTTTTCCTTTAATCCGTACGAGGGCCTGGGGTGAAACAAGCATACCGGCTTTGTCTGCAGGCTTCTCGTCCACAAGTACGGCACCGGCTAGAATCATGGCTCTGGCCCTTTCCCTGCTCGCCGAAAGTCCCTGTGCTACTAGCAGCATATCCAGGCGGATTTTTTCTTCTTTGCTGACCATGAGGAAAATTTACAGGTTGTAATGGAAGGACATTTTACAGGATCGCCTCCAGGCATGACGCTCTGTGTACATCGACCATTTCATGGACCGCTGTAACAATTCCCTGTTCGTCTATGCCGTAAATGTTCCGCAGCTCTGCCTGAGTGGCCTGTTCTGCAAATTCATCCCTGATCCCCAACCGTTTGATCCGGACATCATGGATGTTGTTTTCTTCGAAAAATTCCAGAACAGCGCTGCCGAAGCCTCCCATGAGGACGTTTTCCTCGACGGTCAGGAATTTTTTGAACGAGTGAGCGAGCTTCAGAAGGAGCCCACAATCCAGGGGTTTTATAAACCGGGCATTGATGACTGTAATGGCGATGCCTTCCTCCCTCAGCTTTTCAGCGGCGGCAAGAGCCGGATATACTGTCGCGCCGACAGCCAGCACCGCCACATCTCTGCCTTCGAGGAGCACTTCCCCTTTACCGATTTCCAGGGCAGTCAGTTCGGAATCCAGAGGTACGCCGATACCGTTCCCCCGGGGATAACGCACAGCGACCGGCTTCCCGCAGGTGGTCGCGGTAAAAAGCATA
>MVQR01000028.1 GCA_002067815.1 Syntrophus sp. PtaB.Bin001
GCAAGAAGCGGCTTAATTTTGGCCGGGAAGGATGCGCTGGAAAAAGATGCTATCCACAACATTTGACAATATCTCAAATTCCAACACGGACAAATTCCTTGATGTATCGTTGCAGAGTGATTTTGGCGATCTTTTTTGGATGAATCGGGTGATTTTCAATCAAGATTGTGTTCAGGATTTCTAATACCCTCTTGTAAAAATTTTCATCAACTACAAACGTGGCAAGAAATTTATCATCTTGCTTCTTATTTTTATAATCAGACTTGATTACTTTATTGTCGCGGGATTCCTTCAGATAACGATCAAGGGAGTTTAAAATCTCACAAACCATATATTTCTGAATTACGGGTTTAATCTTGTTACCATGCATCCATTTAGTCGGCCATTTATTGTCTTTTTTTGATAATTGATCTTTATGCTTTGCGAAAAATTCTTTCCTATAATCATCTAACTGTTTATAAAAATCTCTTGCTACATAACCTTCAATGGTTTCATCTTCATCATCAGGAATGGTATGATGTTTATAGTACTCTGATTCCAATTTCTTTTTGAATAATTGATTAAGAGTTTCTTTGACAGATGGCGGGTGTCGTAGTTCATAATCTTCAAGATCGTGATCTTGAATTCTCTTCATCAGTTCTTTTCTTGATTCTTTCATCGATATCACCTGTAAATATCACCTGATTTCTTAAATAAAGACGGGACACCGCTCAGGTTTGCGGCTTTCACGTTGCAATCGCTATCCCGTCTTATGATTATTATAATCTATTTCTTCTTCTTTTCTGTCGAATAAAAGATTTTACTCTCATCAATTGGCCAATCAGGATGATCTTTTAGTAAAGTCATAGGTGCTTCAACTCTTGCACGCTTATTTCTCTTTATTCCACCGTCATATTCATCTTCATCTTCCGTGGCAATTCCTGTCTGCATTGCAAATCTCCCTTTTGTGTAGGCAATGAAATCGGCAGGATCAATCTGATCAAGAGGGGCACGACCGACAATCATTTCATAATCATCTTTGGATAGATCGAATTGCAGCTTGCCATTAATGATTCTGATGGTCCCGATTAAGGTTAATTCGCCAGTGCGATAATCTCTGTCATAAATCTTCATTTCGATTCTCCAAAATCCTGTTCAATCTTGATTCCATTCTTCTTTAACCAATTATGCAAATTAGGCAGTGAACAACCATATCTCTTGGCAATAAATGTTTTTGAACTACCATTTTTTAAAAGTGCGATTATTTCTGGTTTATAGGGGTCAAGTTTCGACTTTCCCGGTCCTGTCGGTCTTCCCAGTCTCACACCTGAAGATTTCTTGATCTGCAAGGCTTCTGAGGTTCGTTTGCTGATAAGTTCTCTTTCAACTTGAGATGCAACAGAAAGGGCAAAAACAAAGACTTCAGATTGTAATGATCCATTCAATTCCCAGTTATTTTTAAGGTCGTAAACGGCAACTTGCTTTGATTTCAGGATAGACAGCATTTCCATGATCTCAAGTAAAGACCTTCCCAGTCGTGAGATTTCAGGAGTAATAAGCCTGTCACCGGATTGTAAAGATTCGATAAGTTCTGCGATCTTTCTTTTTCGCCAGTGGATTGATCCAGATGCAGTCTCAGTGACGAATTCGACTGTTCCAAACTGTTTATCATTGGCATATAACAAAATCGCGGATTTATTTTTTTCAATGTCCTGACCGTCTGTTGACATTCTGATATAACCGACAGTCCTTGTCAGTCTTGGTTCTTCGGACTTTTTCTTTCTCGGCATATATAATTCCTCATTAAATGAAAAGGTATTAATCTGAATTAAAATATATTATTTTAATGGAAATAAAGCAAGGTATAAGTTTATATTTGTTTTATATTAATGGAAAACAAAGATGGTCGTATTTGTTTAATAAGGGAAAAGGGATTAATGGCTGATTTCAATTAAGATTTATCGAAAATAAGTACGGCATTGAGGAATCAATAAATCAGGATATGACCAATTGTGTGAAACTGCATAATCATGTAGTTTTGTCACGATGGGCAAATAGGGAAGAAAATAAGAGTAATTCAAACAAGATGTAAATTCAGATAGAAAGGAAGGTGAAAAATGAAACCAGCAAAAATATTTTTTGAACTAACTTTTATTCTGATTTTCATTATTGCTTTGATTTCTGTAACTCAGGCAAACCCAATTATATCTCAGGACGGAAATCTTTTAGACAATGGGAATTTTGAAAGTGGTGTTATAACACCAGTCACCGGAACTGGAAATTCGGCGTTTACATCATGGAATCAGTGGCAGCAACCGTCAAATGCGGATGCTGGCTTAACCCTGACTACACAACAAGTCACAAGTCCATTGATCGAAGGGAATTATACTGCATATATTTCTGGCAACCATGACGACGGTCTTTTCCAGTATAATGCATGGTCAGAAGGGACTTACACTTTGAGCGGTTGGGTTTACGTAGTTTCCGGTGCGGCTCACCTTGGATTAGCTTGGGATAATGGGCATGAAGCTGCTTACAGTTCCTCAAGCAGCACTCTTAATCAATGGATTTTCCTTCAACTTACAATGACAGTACCATCAAGCTTCGATGGTCCTTTGGTTTATGCAGCAATTAACGATACAGAATTTTATGCAGAAGGACTTTGGTTAAATACTGGTTCTGAGAACAATTCGCCCTTCCAACCAGACAGATTCGCCCCAGTTCCTTTGCCTGCTGCATTCTACCTTTTTGGTTTGGGTATGATCTGGCTTATTGGATTAAGAAGAAAATTTTCATGATATGAGGCAAAATAAAAAACCACCTCCCTGCTTACCCGACAGGAGGTGGTTTTTTCGATAGGATTGACATGCTAGAGGATCAATCCTATCTTTCGCGTGGTCTGAATTAGAAGAAGGGCAGACCGACCGCTGGGAATAGTTATTCGTCAGAAGCTGGAAAATTCAAACCAGGATGATCTTCATTAAATTTTGCAGTTCTTGCATCCTGTTCTTTTCTTCTGTTTTCATTGATAATCCTACGTTCAATCATTGCCGCTTCACTTTCATTCGTTGGTGGGAAAGTAAGAATGTGCTCTTCAAGCGGTAATGGATCATCTGCAAGCTCTGTGAAACCAGTTTCTTTTGCTGCATCAATTTGCATTGCAATCATGGTGGCTTTGACTTCAGCTGCCCGTTGTCGAGTAAATTTATAAAGGGCTTCAGCATCCGATTCCATTTCCCGAAAGCTTTCATCTTCAGCGAAAGCGTATTCCCTTCTGAGTGTAATCAACTTATCAGGATCAATGATCTGGTCCGGCGCCGTTTGCAAAGCTTGCAAATATGGTAATCCTCCTTTTTTGATGTAATCGAGTCGATGATGAGGATCACAATCTCTTATCAATCGCCGGATTTCCTGAAATCTAAGCTCATTCAGCAAGGCCTTTGTTTGATCTTTCGGAACTTCATATTCAGATTCCCGTAAAATGGCGGCTTTTGCAGCAGGAATGCGTTGTGCTGCCTCTTCAAGCGGCTTCTTAAAAAAAGTGTAAGCTGCCCTCATTGCTTCTGAAAGTTTCTCGTTGCGTAGGCGTTTTGCGGCTGATTGCTTATAATCCCGCAAGTCCATTGCACAGGCCTCATTTATTTTGCTTTGATATCTCGGCAAGACGTAAAGACAGGCATTCTCTTCAAGCTCCTGGTAAAGAGGATTGACTTGAATCCAGCCAGGTGTTGTGTCAGTAAGTTGACCAAGATGACCCCATTCCTGGGTTAATTTGTTTTGTTCTACGATTACACTCTTATTTGTTTTATATCTCCTTTCTTTTGCCATAATTTTTGTACCTCGTAATTTTTTAAATGTTTTTCTTTCTTATCTTTGATTCTTCATCAGTTGTTAATTGACTGATGGTTTAATCACTAAATTTCCCTCTTCTTCGCAATTGATCGATTGCTGCGGTTGGCGGTGAAAAAGGTCGTAATGGACAATCCCAAGATTGGTATTGAGTCGCCTTTTTCTTTTTAAGGCAATTCAGACAATATTTATTGATATTGCCTGTTAATAATGGACAGCCTTTACATTCCTGCTTCTCGCATTCTGCGCAATACCATCTGACGGCATTTTGTTTTGTAATCATATTGCCACCTCGTAAACTTCAAGATACGAAACATCGCCTGCATGTCTCTTGCAGGCAATGCAGATTCTGTTGTCCTCAAAAACACTTGAATAAACAGGCTTTCCACATCGCAAGCAAAATCTTTTTCTTCTAGTTTTGGATTGCCGTTTATTCTCATTTTTTGGTGCTCTTAGATACGTTGTCATTTATGACCACCGCGAGCTTGCATACTTTTCTCGCTGTTCCTGAACAAATTCTTCCTCTGTCCCAAGCTCTTCCTCAAATTTTTCCCGGCGCTCCTCAAGTGTAAGTTCATCAGATTCAATGCTCTGTTCAATATCCCATAAAGTGTAATAGATTTTTTTGTAGTCCTGTTCTTGTGGAACAAGCTTTTCCAATGCCTCAATCCGTCGTTTAAAATTATCTTTCATAAAGACCCTCCATCAATTTCGCCTCGAATAAAGGGCATATCCATATGCCTTTAGGCTCGCAGTTCTTGTCCGTACAGTTATTTTCACAGAATGTCCTGATCTTCTCTAGGTCATTTGCATTCCATAAGATGCAATCCTCTCTTGTGCAGGGTTTAATGGTGCACCTGCACAAAAAGTAAAATCCGATTAATTCTTCAATGTTATTCATATTTATTCCTCAATTGCTTAATTGTAAGTGTATTGCCTTTGTTGTCGATAAGATCGATCATATCGAGCTTGTTATCCTTCCAAAGTTCCCAGCGGGCTTGACCTAGAATTTCCTGTTGTAATTTTTCCGGCTGTTCTTTCAGCCATTCGTCATAATTCATGGTTGGAACCTCGCCTCCCATTGAAGCCCTCATACCTGCTGGTAATTTATCAAGTTGCTGTAGCTGCTGTTTTGATAATTGGGAGTTCTTGCCTGACAGTTCTGCAAAGGTCTTGGTGAGTGGGCAAGTACAAGTTCGACAATTGAAATGATACGGAGGCAATCCGGGAAAAGGAAAGTTGTTTCCTATTGGATTTCCATCAAGATCATATTGCAACCCGTCTTTTGCTCTGCATCCAGCTGATGTTCTCTGATCAAGTGTTGCTATAATCTGAATTCCCTTTAATACCTTCTGATTAGCTTTATATGTTTCAATCCGTACGGTGTTCGATACCTGCATTACTGAAGTGCGGACAATAGCAGCTGCTTCTCTTCGTGAAATATCCATAATCGGCGGATGTTGCTTGTTTCCCCTAATTCTGCTAATAAGTTCACCAATGCTTTCACCTTGCAGCGTGCCTAGTTGAACCTTCATAGTTCCTTCAGTCATAAGAAGCATGAAGCGCTTTCGTGTTGCTTCTGATGTTTTGTTCCACCATTCCTTCAGGATTTTTCCGTCAATCATGCTGTGCTCTACAATGCTTTGAACAAGCTCAGGAGAGATGCTGATATCAAACAGATTGATGGTGAGGGCTTTATTCAGTGCTTTTGGGACAGCTTCAGATTGTAACTCAGCAATTTCCTGCAAGGCCTCTTTCTCCATGTCCTGAATCTGCTGATAATGATCTTGGAGGATTTTTCTGACTTGTTCTTCAAGCTTCTGAAGGCGATTCCTTTTCCACTCGGTAATCATTGGTGCAGAAGGATCGATTTTAGCTGTTGCAGCAACAAGCTCATCCTCTAGATTTTTCAATAAGCTTTGCACCTGTCTGTTGAGGTAATTGGCATATTGCTCGGTACGAAGGTGCAGCTTTAGCTCTTCATTAAAAATTCGTTTTGGAATGTTACTATCCATAATTACCTCTGCTGCTGTGCCTTACTTTCAAGAGCAGCAAGACGCCGCTCAAGATCAATTTGTTCAAGACAAGACAGCATCGTCTGAATCAAGTAAGCGAGGGTCTTTGCCGTGCTTTCTGTTATCTTTCCTTGCCGTAATTGATTTATGGTACTGCTAAGAAGTCGGCGACAATCTTCTGGATGTTTTAAGTGGATGTCACGGATGGGGGGTGTTGCAGTTACAGTACTGGTATTGCTTGCCTTCTGTTGTTTTTTCTCTGTTTTTTTAAGTGATTTACTGCCTTTATTCATCTCCTTTCCGTATATCTAACAATCTTTTATTTCCCTTCTTTTTTTAAAAAACGGTAAAATTGTTTCTTCACTTTTATCAAATCAAGCTCGTGATCAGGGTATTTCTCGGTCAATAATTCCCAAATATCTTTCCAGTCCCAGCCAAGTTCACGCGCACTTTTGACATCCCATAAAATTTTATTTCCTGTTTTCATCTCCTTTCTGTTTGCGAATTAGATTACCGACACAATCCGTCTTGTTATTTCTTCTGAGAGTGCAGGTCCGACAGTTTCCATGATTTGCAATGCAATAATGTTTTTTCTTGGTTCGTCCCATGCCTCCTCTATGGCTGGTAACAGTTCCGATATAAGTACCAGACCAACAATGAATTGAACTCCTTTGCATATCGAGGTCTTTCGCCCATTTCATTAAGATGCTTCGCAATTCTCAGATACGTCCAACCTTGTGATCTATGATAGTGGATCATTTCTAAAACTGTCTTTTCTCCTTCAGTTATACCGTACCTTTTTCTTCCTCTTGCCATTTCCCTCCGCAAACCAATAAAAATGGTATTATTGCTAAATGATAATATAGTTTTTTACTGAAAATAAATCAAGATTTATTTTTGATATTATACAGTTGGATGGACAGGCGGTGAAAATTGAAGAATAAAATTATAGCGGTATGTGATTTGACTGTGTTGATTTGGATTTTGAAGAGGACAGATAACATTATACAGATATTTCTGATTGAACAATGAACGGAATAACTATCTTTGATTGGTCAGAATTCATAAAAAAATACAACCTTTGAAAATTTATGCGTAGGAATTTGCCATTGACAAGCCGGACGTCCTCTGTCATAGCGTGGCAGATATTTTTGTTTATGTTCGGAAAATATGGAACATGTGAATTATGGAAGAACACCAAAGGGAATAGAATGATTTATCGAATGGAGTGATAATTAGTATGGGCATCTTTCAAAATAAATCAGGATTCTTTGATAAATTGAAGCGCGGACTTGCCAAAACAAGGGCGCTGCTTATGACCGATGTGAATGAGATCATTCTGGGGAAGAAGGAGATTAGCCAGGAGCTTTTTGATGAACTTGAAGAGGCTCTGATTGCGGCTGACGTGGGGCCGGCCTTTACCGCGGAACTGATCGAAAACATCACTGCAAAGGTCAAACGTCGTGAACTGGATTCGCCGGAACGACTGCAAGAGGTTCTCCGTGACACGATGAAAACGATTCTTAAGAGGAGCGAAGCGCCGCTGGTTATTCCAGAAAAGGAAATATTTTCGATTCTGGTCGTCGGTGTGAACGGGACAGGAAAAACTACAACCATCGGCAAACTGGCTTATCAATTCAAGGGGGCCGGACGGTCCGTGATGATGGTTGCCGCCGATACATTTCGTGCCGCAGCCATTGAACAATTGGAAATATGGAGCCAGCGTGTGGACGTTCCCTTGATCAAGCACAAAATGAATTCCGATCCTTCAGCCGTTGTTTTTGATGCGATTCAGGCGGCAAAATCGGGTAAAGCAGAAGTTCTTATTGTCGATACGGCTGGCAGGCTGCACACCCAGATAAACCTGATGGAAGAGATGAAGAAGATGAAAAGGGTCATGGGGCGCGAATTGCCAGGTGCACCTCACGAGATTCTTCTGGTGCTGGATGCGACAACAGGACAAAATGCCGTAAACCAGGCAAAAATGTTCAGTAATGCAGTTGGAGTGACCGGACTCGTCCTAACAAAGTTGGATGGTACATCAAAGGGAGGTGTCATTCTTAGAATTGCCAAGGAATACAAAATTCCTATCCGTTTTATCGGCATCGGCGAGGGATTGGATGATCTTCGTGAGTTCAACAGTGAGGAATTCGTGGAGGCGCTTTTCGAACAAGGAAAATCATAGCGGATCTCAGGCGAGTTTCAACCGCCGTTATCGAGAAAAGTATTTATAAACGTTATGCCATGACGCAATCAAGCTTTTGCAATTCGGACTGCGATCAGCTCTTAGTGAACGACATTATATTTTTTAGCCAATCGCACAACCGTGCTTTGACTCACTCCAAGCACTTTGGCTGCTTTATAAGTGCTCTTATTAGATTTTAGCGCCTGATTTACCAGATATCTCTCCAAATCCTCGATTGCTGCGGACAGATTCATCTGACCTACTCGATAAAAGTTACTGTTTGTCTGGGTGCGATACCGGTGAGGCAGGTTTTCAAGATATATCTGCTGGTCATCGGTTGTGACCACGAGTCTTTCAATCAAATTAATCAATTCACGGACGTTGCCCGGCCATTCATATTTTATCAGACATTCAACAACTTCATCGGACAAGCTTTTTTTCAAATCATATTTTTTGTTATAGATATCAAGAAAATGAAATAGCAGTGGCGCAATATCATCCTTACGTTCTCTCAGTGAAGGAATTCGTATGGGAATGACATTGATACGGTAAAAGAGATCTTCTCGGAAGGAATTTTCTTTGATCATCGGCTCCAAGTCCCTGTTGGTAGCTGCCACCACCCGTACATCAAGTTTAATTGTTTTTACACCTCCAAGCCTGGTAACTTCCTGTTCCTGCAGGACGCGTAAAAGTTTGACCTGCAAGCCAAGAGGCAGTTCTCCTATCTCATCGAGAAAAATGGTGCCTTTATTGGCCAGTTCAAAAAGTCCCGGTTTGCCGCTTCTACTTGCCCCGGTGAAGGCGCCTGCTTCATAACCGAAAAATTCACTTTCCATTAATTCCTTCGGAATGGCACCACAGTTGACTTTGATCAGAGGAGCTTTTTTTCTTTTTGTGTTTAGATGATGGAGTAAGTTGGCAATTATTTCCTTGCCGACCCCCGACTCTCCGTGAATCAGCACCGGGCTTTCCACAATTGATACCCGGGTGGCTAATTCTATGATATTTTCCATTTCTTTACTTTTAAAAACCAGACAATGCTCGCTGGTATATTTTTTCCTCAAGTTCTCCATTTCAAAGAGGTACTGGGCATTGAGTTCCTGGGTCTTCCTCAGTTTTTCTTCAAGCTGCTTCAGTTCGGTAACGTCCCTTAGGTTGACTACGACCCAAATAACTTTTCCCGTTTCATCAAAAACAGGGTTTCCTATGGCCATTATCTCTTTTCCGGTGGAATACTTTTGCAGGATTGTTACCGGTTTGCCGGTTTCCAGCACTTTCAGCGCAACAGTAGGGTCGAAATAACGTCCCTCTTTTTTTATCTTATACAGATTTACACCAAGAACATGTTTAATTTTTAATCCGGTTAACCGCTCAAAAGCCTTATTTAAACGGGTGACGGTACCATGTTTATTAACGATACTGATACCATCGTAAGAATCCTGAAAAATAGAATTAAGCTCTTTAAATTCATTATTTATTACTTCCATTACGTTTAAGCCGTGGAATTTTTCCCTGGTTAAAACCCTTGTTAAGACTTCTCCCGCAATCTCGTTGTCGCTGAGTATCTTGCATAACCTTTCAACAGCAAGACTGCCGATATTTAAATCCTCAGTAATTGTACTTATGATGTCTTCCGTAACCATTTCGTAGATCATATCACTGCCCATGGTAACCTCACTAAAAAACTACTCAGTTTTGTCCCATTTATTTCGCAGAAGGATAGATTTCAAAATAAAATTAGAGTTTAATGGGATGACAGTTTCCAAATTCATTGCAGGAAATGCCGAATACACCTGCATTAGAGATTTTTGGTTAAAATGTTTTGTAAATATAAATTCAACTAGGGCAAGAATAATCGGAGAAAAGTACACACAGAAAATGTAATGCAAAATTAAATCGAAAAAATTGGAAATTGCTCATTTGTCGTACAATATCGATTTGTTGAATGATAACCTATTATACAACAGTTGGGTTAGTTAACAAAATAAAAATTAAATATTTGACCGCTGTGCTGTTGCCTATGTGAGTCAATTATGAATTAATATTAAGGACTATTTTTATAAATTACAATATTAGATTGATCTGTAGAGGAAATTTAAACAAGTTATTTATGACTTGCTTGAACCGGTTTTAACTTTTTCTCCTCTGATGTCACATCTGATGTCATAAGTAATTATAATAAGAAAAGAATTTGCCTATTGTTCTAAACAAGCCAAAACCACCTTTCTTCAGCTAAGCCCTTTTAGTGCTCAAGAAAGGTGGTCGCATTTGTAAAAAGAACGGTCTCCCGAATCCGGTCTATATTTTTATTTTGTAGGGAGTCCGAGTTTTGTCAGAATAGTTTCTTTTAAAACTTCTGATGTACCTTCGCCTATTTCCATCAACCTTGCTTCTCGGAAATACCTAGAAATAGGATATTCTACAGAAAATCCGTACCCTCCGTGTATCTGAAGTGCTCTATCTGCAACCCACATGCAGGACTCCGAGGCATAAAGCTTTGCCACTTGTGCATCAAGAGAAAAATCCAGACCTTGATCTGCCTTCAGCGCTGTATGGTAAATCATATTTCGTGAAACGGTGATCATTTTGTACATGTCGGCGAGATAAAAGCCTACAGCTTGGAATGTGCATATCGGTTTGCCGAATGCCACACGATCTTGAGAATAAGTTGATGCTTCTTCAAATGCACCCTGCATGATGCCGAGTGCTATAGCTCCAAATACAAGGCGGAACCGGTCGACGGAATCTGCGATAAGTTTCAGGCATTCAGGTCCGGAAGCTATCAGAGCTTCCTTGGGAACCTTTACATCGCTGAATTCTACATCGCAGGTAGACACAGAACTCATACCCATCTTGGGGACTTTCTTAATTGTGACACCCGGAGATTTCGGGTCGATAACCATCAGCAAAGATTCCCCGGCTTGTGCTTCGCTTTTCGCTTTGGCAACAACCAGCATATAATCGGAATTATCGGCGTTAATAACAAACATTTTACTGCCGTTAAGAACTAGGTGATCTCCTTTGTCTTCAGCCGTAGTTTGAATAGCAGCAACATTTGCCCCGCTGTTTGCCTCGGTCATGGCCATGGTTCCCGTTTTTTCACCGTAAACGGCTCCAGTAAGATAAGTTTCTTTCTGTTCTTCACTGCCGGCAACAAGGATTGGATAAGCATAATGAAAACTTGTAGCTCCGACGGCAATAGCAACGGCAGCGGACAATCGGGCCAGTTCTTCCATGGCTATGCATGCGCCAACCCAACCAAGACTACTGCCTCCGTATTCTTCCGGAATAATAATTCCTCCCACACCCATTTCAGCCAACCTTCCGAAAATTTCGGCAGGATACTCTTCTTTTTCATCAATTTCCCCGGCAACGGGCCTGATTATTTTTTCACAAAATTTGTGCAAAATTTGTTGGAACATTTTAGTTTCTTCACTTAACAGATTTTCCATAAAGGCGCCCCCTCCTTATCTTGGTATCCAATTTTATTTTTGGTCTCAAGAGCCTGCCAATTGTAAAAGCTGCCCCTCTTAATTATGCGATTCTGCAAAGTACATGCCTTTAAAAAAACGAGAAAATATATCCATAAGTATTCCTTTCCTTAAACTTGTATCGTTATATAAATTCGTTTTAAGATTTTTGTAGGAAACTGGATGATTCATTCTCAAGTGTTGTTAAATTTAAAACTAATTTTTCAAAATATCGTTTATATAGTTAATATTATTGAATAATTATCGATAATAAATATGGTATCAAAATTGCTGAGTCATGTTTAGGGGAGTCGTTTTAAGGCTTAATTAAAAAAAGTTGTTCTTATCTAAAAAAGGGAGGGTTAATCATGGGAGCAGAAAAAACGTTCAACACAATACCAACTTTGATCAACCGAAATTTAATGCTGTACCCAGATCGTGTAGCGATCAAAGAGGTGGAGGGCAACCGGGAATACACCTTCGCGGATGTAAAAGACCGGGCGAACAGGATGGGGAATGCACTGTATGCGCTCGGACTAAAAAAGGGGGACCGTGTCGCCATTCTGAGTCAGAACAGTGTGGAGTACGTGGAGGCATCTTTCTACGTTCCTAATGCCGGCTTCAGTTTCGTGGTCTGCAATTTCAGATTGGCGGCCCCTGAAATGTTGGCAGTTCTGACTGATTCCGAACCAACGGCTTTGATCGTCCAGGATCAGTTTGTCGGAATGGCGCAGCAGCTCAAAGATTCCGTTCCTTCAGCCAAACATTTCATCTATTTCGGTGCACCAGAAAAGAAACCAGAGGGTTGGCTAGATTTCGAAGAAATGATCCGAAACGCTTCACCAGCTGAACTGGTTGTAGAAGTCTTTGAAAATGAAATCGCCATGCTCATGTACACCAGCGGCACCACGGGGCTGCCCAAAGGGGTCATGCAGACCCACGCGAATTTCGTTCATGCCGGCCGTGTCTGTTCCAGACTTAACTTTCTGGATATGGACAGCCATGTCTTTATCATTTGTCCCCTGTATCACATTACGGCGCACTTTACCCTATTCGGGGCTTTTTATGTATCGGCTCCAGCCTATGTCTTTACGAAGTGGGATGTGGATCTTTTCCTGTCGTCCACGGAAAAGTTCAAACTGACGGGTGGCATGCTTGCCACGCCGATGGTCATGATGATCCTCGATTCACCAAATTACAAAAAATACGATGTCTCAAGCTGGAAGCACATCTGGTTTGCCGGCGCAGGTATAATCCCCGCAGTTTACAAGAAATTCATCGATACTTATGGAAATATCCTCGGAGAGCACCATGGAACGACCGAAACAACAGGTGTCACCACCAATCTGAGCCCGCGGGACATCAAGGACGCCTTTGATAGAGGCGACAACAATATCCTGGAATCCTGCGGAAGGTCGTCCTATGACATGGAAGTTCTCATCGTGGATGAAAACGGCAAGCAAGTTCCAAAAGGCGGCGTGGGGGAAATGATTGTCCGTGGTCCTGGTGTTACGCTAGGCTACTGGCGAAAAGAAGCGGAAACGAAAAAGGCATTCAGGGGCGAGTGGTTCCATACGGAAGATGTCTGCTCGATCGATGCCTTCGGCTATATCCGTATTATCGACCGCCTGAAAGACATGATAATAACCGGTGGTGAGAATGTGTATCCTGCAGAGATCGAGAAGGTTCTGCATTCAAATCCTGCGATCAAGGAATCCTGCGTCATCGGCACTCCGCACCCGACATGGGGCGAAGCCGTTACGGCGGTTTGTGTCCTC
>MVQR01000029.1 GCA_002067815.1 Syntrophus sp. PtaB.Bin001
GATTATGTGGTCACTTCCCTTCTCATCTGAGGTTTATTATGGATAACCCACTGATAGAATTCAGGGATGTGACGAAACGTTTCGGATCCCTGACAGTCCTGCAAAATGTAAATCTACGGATTTATGAGGGAGAAGTAACTACCATCATAGGCCTAAGCGGCGGCGGCAAGAGTGTGCTCCTCAAGCATATTATCGGACTGCTCCAGCCGGATGAGGGGACTATCCTCTTCCGTGGGCAGGCTCTCGACAAGATGAGCAAAGAGGAGAGGTATGCCGCCCTTGCCCGGATGAGCTACATGTTTCAGGACAACGCGCTCTTTGATTCCATGACTGTCTATGAGAATATCGCTCTGCCTCTTCGGGAAACGACAAAACTGACAAAAGCGGAAATTGACCGTAGGGTCATGGCGCGAATCGAGCAGACGGAACTCAGCGAGGCGCGATACAAATACCCTTCCGAACTTTCCGGGGGGATGCAGAAGAGGGTGGCCCTGGCGAGAGCGCTGGTGACCGATCCTCTAATCGTCCTTTTTGATGAGCCCACTTCCGGCCAGGATCCTGTAAGAAAGAACGCCATCCTGAGCATGATCGCCCAGTATCAGAAAAAATTCGGTTTCACGGCGATTCTGGTCAGTCATGAGATTCCCGACGTGTACTTCATCTCCAACCGCATTCTTGCCCTTTATAATCGCACTATCGTTTTTCAGGGCACGGTGGAGGAGTTGGAAGACTTTGAGCATCCTTTCAAGGATGAGGTTATCCGCAGTCTGGAGGGATTACAGGAAGAATTGACGGGGCTGCGTTCGAAGAGGCAGTTCAAGGTTCAGTATCATGCGACTCTGAAAAGAGGTTTTTTGGGGGAAAGTTACACTGTTATTTTGTTTACCTTGGAGACGTTAAGTTCCATCATTGACGGTTTGGGGCACGATGCCGGACAGCAGGCCATCCACAGTGCAGGGTTGTTTATCGATAAGCACTTTAGTCCCATCGGTGGATTTTCCACTCGCATCAGTTTCAACGAATTTGTCACAGTCCTTCCCTATTCGGACCGGGCGGAGGCGGAGGCTATTCTGAAAGAATTTATTCAGGATTTTCTGGAACAGGGAATTTCCTTCATCAGTAACGGTGTCGGTGCGAAACGCGTTCCCGGGGAATGTGTTGAATCCATTATTCTTGCAGGGCTGGCCCAGGGACAGCCTCTGGAAGGAATTGATTCCGTCATTGAAAATGCAAAGACTCGACAAAAAGAAATCGGTCGTTTAAAGTGTATCATGCAGGAGTGAAGTCATGAAAAAGTATGCCATGGAGACGGCGGTAGGGATATTTCTCGTTTTCGGTTTGATCCTTATCGGTTACATGACCGTGAAACTGGGGCATGTAACTATGTTCGGCGATGACACATACAGGCTTTTTGCCCGCTTTACCTCCGTTTCCGGACTGAGAGTCGGCAGCCCCGTGGATATGCTGGGCATCAAAATCGGCAGGGTGGAAAAACTGTCCATAGACCAGAAAGATCAAAAAGCTGTTGTAGAAATGAGCATCAGAAAAAACATCAAGATCTATGATGATGCCATCGCCTCGATCAAGACGGAAGGGCTGATCGGCGATAAATATCTCAGCATCGATCCGGGTGGCGCAGGCGATCCACTTCGCTCGGGAGGAGCGATTACCGAAACGCAGCCGGCATTGGATATTGAAGGACTCATCGGCAAGTATGCCTTTGGAGAAGTGAAAAAGAAAGAATGAAATGAGGGAGTATTAAGTGAGGACTATTATGAAAAGACTATCCGTTAATTTTATTGTCTGTTTGTTTTTGCTGTTGCCGGCGGTAGCCTTTGCCGGGGCGCCCCTGGATACGGTTCGTACCAATGTCAACAAGGTGCTCGATATTTTGCGCGATCCGGCGCTTAAACCGGCGTCGGCCAAAGAGACTAAAAAAGCGAAGCTCCGGGTGATTTACGACCGTATGTTCGATAAGACTGAACTGTCAAAGCGGGCGCTGGCAAAAAATTGGAACAATTTCGACAGTGCTCAGCGCCAGGAGTTCGTCCAGCTTTTTCAGCAAGTGCTGGAAAATGCCTACATGGACAAAATCCTTTCCTATGTTAACGAAAAAGTGGTTTTTGACAAGGAAAGCATGATTTCGGAAAATCAGGCCGAAATCCAGACAAGAATCGTATCTTCCTCAAAGACCATTCCCATTGTCTATCGGATGATCAATAAAGGCAGCGGCTGGAAAGTCTATGATGTTGTCATAGAAAACGTGAGTCTGGTCCAGAACTATCGTTCACAGTTCAATCAAATCCTGGCAAACAATAAGCCCGAGCATCTGCTTCAGGATCTCAGGAAAAAGGTAAAAGAATCGTAATCTGCGGACGAACGGGAAAAGGAGTCCTGCCATGAGAAATCTCCGTTTGAAGGTTTTTCTTCTTGTGTTTCTCGTTTCGGGATATGTTTACAGCCTCGATGTTTCCTTTTCCTTTGCGGCTTCTGCAGCGACTCTGCCGATACAGATTGCGGATGATTCATCCCGAACGGAACCGATTCCGCTGAAACCTGCCGAAATGTCCGGCAAGTCCGCTTCGGAACGTGCAGACAATCCGAAAAAATCCAATCCCGCAACTTCTGATCCCGCAAAGGATGATCGGACGGCTGAAGAAACTCCTGAGGCTTCCGCTCCATCGGAATCCGTGAAGCCTCCGGAGGCGGATGAAGAAAATTACACCGAAGATTCCAATGACCTGGGATCAGATTATGTGCCCGAGGAAGGGGAGGTGGCGCCGGCAACGATATCGGACCCCATTGAACCCTTCAACCGGGCCATGTACCACTTTAATGACAAGCTCTATTTCTGGTTGCTGAAACCAGTGTCGCAGGCCTATGGCAAGGTAGTTCCCGAGCGGGCGAGGTCAAGCGTTCAGAATTTTTTTTCAAATCTGGCCTTTCCCATCCGTTTCCTCAGTTGCCTGTTTCAGGCTGATTTCCGCGGCGCAGCCAAAGAAGCAGGACGTTTTACGGTTAACACTCTCTGGGGAATGGGCGGATTCCTTGATCCCTCGGCAAAAGAAGAACTGGACATCCCGAAACAGAACGTGGATCTGGGGCAAACCCTGGGTGTCTACGGCGTAGGTCATGGATTCTATATCGTGTGGCCGATATTCGGACCATCAAGTCTGCGGGATACGGTGGACATTGCCGGTGAATTTGTCCTCTACCCCGTTTCCTATCTGAGCCCCTGGTACGCTTCAGTAGCGGTTCGATCATACGAAAAGATAAACGATACATCCCTGCGGATCGGCGATTATGAGGCGCTCAAGGGTGCCGCTATCGATCCTTATCTCTCCATTCGGGATGCCTTCGTCCAATATCGTAAGAATAAAGTTGACGCGCGTAAAAGCAAGGCGAAGCAACTTCAATCCGAAGAAGGAGGTCGACAGCAGTGAGCGGCTTGAAAGGGATTGAACAACACTTTACGGTGAATCTGTTGCCTGCCTGTAAAACTCGAAAGACTCAACAGGACCGGAGGGAGGGATGAATGTATAGGAAGAATCTGAAATTGATAGGGATATTGTTCCTGTTGATGCTTTTTTTTATTCCGGGAACGTCTGTCGCCAGCGGCCTTTTCGGTTCCCCACAGCCGCTAGCCAGGGAGGAAGGCGGGTTGAGTACCGCCATCGGCTTTGGACATCACGAAGATAAATTCGAACGTGACTCCGACTCCTACACCATCAGGCAAAATCAGGTTTATTCGCAGGTTGCCTATGGCGCCCGTCATATCTGGGAAGTTTATGGCAGAATAGGCATGGCCGATTTGGAGATAGATGACGCCTTCCGGCCTGCGGCATCGTCGATAACTTCATCCCATAATGATTTCGAAGAGAATGAGAAATTCTTTGCCGCTCTGGGGGCAAAGGCCTTTTATCCTTTCAACGGGACCTTCGGAATAGGCGTTTTTGTCCAGGGTTACTATTCTTTTGACAATTTTTCGGATGAGGTTTCAGGAATTCGGAATGGCACGCCTTATAGAACGGAACTCAAGGTGAAAGAACTTTGGGACGTTCGGTCGGGCATCGGTTTGCAGGCCAAGGCTCCCTGCGGGGTTGTGTTGTATATTGGACCCTATGTCTACTATTCGGAAGCCAAGATATCCCCTTCCCACAGAATTTCGGGGCTTGGTTTGGCGTCAGAGAACGCCACGCTGAAGAACAAGACGGAAGTCGGCGGCTATGCAGGAATGCAAATCCCCCTGGGCAAGGGATTCAGCCTCAATGTGGAAGGGCAGTATTCTGAAAGGTTTTCAATAGCTGCGGCAATAACTTATACCTACCAAAATCGCGAACGTTAACTGTCCGCATCATTTGACGTTCCGTTTTTTCCTACAAGATTCTGTAACAGAGAATTTATCTTCTGGATGCCGGGCTGCCAGTTCTTGTGGAAATTATCCCAGAAAAAGGTTTGAGCCAGAACAAACCGGTTATGCGCCGATCCGGCATGCTTCATCTTATCATCATAGGAAGATTGCAAGGCACGCAGTCGCCGCCGCATGTCGTCATCTTCCACACTGCTGAAAAATTCATCGAGCAGCCGTTTGCGTTCCCGTTCGAAGGCAAGGCGATCTTCGACAAAAAGCGCGGCCATTCGGGCATGCCGTTTCTCCGATTCCTCTCTCCTCTGTTCCTTTTCTTCTTCCCATAATAGCCGACTCACGGGAAGCCTCCTTGTGCCGGGAAACCTATGAACGTTTTTCATTTTTGCCTCTACAGGTGTTGATGATTCTCTTTTAAGATAATATTTCCCAGAAAGTACTATTTCGATCAATACCTGGAAGCACTTATTTTTGTATAAGAATTTAGTGTATATAAATAGGCATATTTCCTCTATCAACCGTGCCGTCTGCCTAAATAAAGCGGTGTTTAATGGCTGAGTTTTACTGATTTATCCGTAAGGAATATAGATTATACCAAAGTATGTTTATGATGATTTGCCGTACTGTTTATGAGCGCAGCCTACAGGGCCTAAATTGAAATATCAAATGTATGTTTGAGTTTTAAATGAGAAAAAGTTCACTTTCAGAGGGGATCGTAACCTGATCAACAAGATATTTGTCATGGTATGTTGCCCTGTAATCTGACGATTGCAGGATTTCATCTGACGATTACCTGACGATTGGTGGTGGGGAGAGGCGATAACGGACGGATCGGCCTCTGCCCTCTTTCTTGGCGATGCCGAGTTGGACAAGCAATGCAAAATCGCGGGTTGCGGTGTCCCGGGTTATGCCGAATTCCCCTTCACAGCGGCGGCTGGTCAATTCCTCTCCGCTGACAAGGAGCTTGACCATTTCCTTCTGCCGCTCGTTCAATCTGGCCTCGACAGCGGGGGTAATCATGACTTCGGCATGAATCGGCGGTCTCAATAGATCGTAGTTGCCTGCCGGTCCGGGAAGGGTGACTACAAAAAAGCCGTCCTGCTGATCAATTATAGGCATATCGAGACCATGATTGAGCATGGCGTCGCGCATGCGGGCGAAACCGGTCCCCCGCTGTTCCATCTTGTCAAGTGTACAAAGGGCCTGAGCGATAAGGGGATTGCGAGAGCACGGGCGATAGTTCCCCTTTCGCAGTTTGGCGAGGGTGAGCGGTTTCAGAGGGTAGCCGGGGCTGGCGATCTCGATGCGGTCGCTGAAAAGGCGAACAAACACTTTGCGCGAGGCATCATCGTAATCGCGATGGGCGACAGCATTCAGAAGGGCTTCCCGAATGGCTGACCGGGGATATTCATCGAGGCGGACGTTGTTGAGGCCGACCACGCGCCGCGGATGAAATGTGTGGTTGTCGATGAAAGTCAGGATATCTTCCAGGGCACGGGGCAACGGGGCGTTAACATTAAGCTGACCCTTCGGCCGGCCCGATATGCGCGTGTCGTCGTAAGCATCAATAAGAATTTCACATTGGGGAAAACGAAGAGCCGGACTGATTCCGAAAAGGACAAATGCGGCTGCACTGGCGCAGAATTCTGCCGGAGAATCGCATCGCATCAGCAAACCCCGAGCATGGAGCGCATCGGCGGCAGACCATGCCTCTTGTACCTCGCCAATTATCCGGTCTTTGAACTCTTCGATGAGTTCCTGATCGAGTTCATCAACCGACACATCAGGCAACATCGCTGCCTCGAAAGACGATGCCGCTTCGATCAGGTGTTCGCTTTCATGAATTTCGGTGTTGGTGGCGGAAATTCCGAATTCATCTGTCAGTGTGCGCAAAAGCGCGCGAAGCATTTCCGGCTTGAGATCTTCCCGGTCATGAAATCTCTTGTAGGTGTGTCCGGCATTTTTTAGCTCTTCGATAAACGCTAGTGTCTCTACGGAGCGGCCTTCATCGGTCATCCCTTTTAGAAAGATCAGTGTCGGAAGTTTCAGATCCCGGGCAAGGCGATATTCGTGGTGGATAGCCGAGAAACTCCCGTCCGGCTTGCCGTATTCGTTTCCTATTAGTAATACGTAAGTGCAGCAGCCGCGCAACATGTCGAGATAAGGTCTTGATGCCGGGTGGGGTGCCGGAGGTTCTTTTTCAAACAGGATCGGGCTGCAGTGCTGCATCAAAAAAGGATCCGTGGCAATGAGACTTGCAACGGCCGCTCTTTCCAGTTCGAGTTCCTTCTGTACGGAGCTGATGAATATGCGCTTTTTTTCAGACATGTTGCTTTTCTTTATACCGCTTTAAAAAATAGTTTCTGCAAAAAGATCGTAGTCATCGGCGGCGACGATCCGGCAGGGGACGAGGGAGCCTGCTGGAAGTGGCCGAGCGCCGCTTCTTACATAGGTAACGCCATCGATATCGGGGGCCTGGCGGCGGCAGCGGCCCATCAGGAAATAATCAGGATTATCGCTTGGACCTTCTATGAGCACATCCTGCAAGGAACCTACCAGGGTTGAGTTGATTTCATGAGAAATGACCGCCTGTTCCTCCATCAATAGATTGCGCCGAGACCTGCGGGTTCTTTCCGAGACCTGCCGGGGCAGCTTTTCCGCCGGCGTCCCTTCTTCTGGTGAATAGGTAAAAACCCCCAGATGATCAAACCGGATATCCTTAACGAAGGCAAGAAGGCGGTTAAATTTCGCCGGACTTTCACCGGGAAATCCCACGATCAGAGAAGTACGGAGGGCCAGTTCCGGAATTACTTCCCGAGCGCGCTCCAGTTTCGTCCTGATCAGGCGGCTGTCGCCCCGGCGCTTCATGGCCGCCAGTATATCGTCGTCGATGTGCTGAATCGGAACATCCAGATAGGCGCAGATGCGATCCTGCTGAGCGATGACGTTAAACAGATCATCGGCCAGGCCGGTGGGATATGTGTAGAGAAGACGGATCCAGGCCAGGTTGTCCAGTGCCGCCAGTTCCCGGAGCAGTAAGGCCAGCGTCGGTTTTCCGGGCAGATCGCGGCCATAGGCGGTCGTGTCCTGAGCAACGAGAATCAATTCCCGGACGCCGCGATGTGCCAGGACTTCCGCTTCCCTAAGGATGTCTTCGATCGGTCGGCTGCGTGCCTTTCCCCTGATTTGTGGGATGCTGCAGTAGCTGCAGCGGTTGGAGCATCCATCGGCAATCTTGAGGTAAGCGCTGAATGCCGGGGTGGAAAGGAGGCGGGGATGACCGGCATCCATGAGAAAAAGCGGTTTGGAAACGACTGAGCGGGGGCCAGGTCGACCTTCCAGCAGCTTCCGAAGATGATCGGCAATATTCGGTACTTCCGAAATACCCAGAAACAGGTCAACTTCGGGGATCTCTGCCGCCAGTTCCGCACCATAACGTTGGGACAGGCAACCGGCCACGATCAAAAATTGACATTTTCCCTGCTTTTTCCATTCGGCAAGGCGAAAGATTTCATCAATGGATTCCTCCCGGGCCGGCAGGATAAAGGCACAGGTATTGAGCAGCAGGATTTCGGCATCTTCCGGTCCGGAGACAATCCGGCAGCCTTCCTGGGCCAACAGACCGGCCATCACCTCCGAATCGACAAGATTTTTAGGGCAGCCGAGACTGACGATATGCACGGAACTTTTTTTCATCGCGGCAGCTTCCCAACCAAAACCTTCCGGGGTTTTGCGCCGTCCGAGGGTCCTACGATGCCTTCCGCTTCCATGCGTTCAATGAGGCGGGCGGCCCGGTTGTAGCCGATCTTCATATAACGCTGGACCAGGGAAATGGATGCCTGCCCCAGATCAGTGACCAGTTCCACGGCTTCATCGTATTTTTCGTCAAAATTCTCATCGCCCTTTTCCGCATCTCTCGATTCCGAATCGGCTTCATAACGGGAGATCGATTCATCATATGTAGGTTGCGCTTGCTGCTTGATGAATTCCGTAATCTTTTCGATCTCCCGGTCGGAAACGTAAGCGCCATGAATCCGGGTCATTTTGCCGGTGCCGGGAGGGATAAAGAGCATGTCTCCTGACCCTAGCAGACTTTCCGCGCCCTGCTGATCCAGTATGGTGCGGGAATCCACTTTGGAGGAAACCTGGAAGGATATGCGCGTGGGGAAATTGGCCTTGATCAGGCCGGTGATGACATCCACCGACGGACGCTGGGTTGCCAGCATCAGATGGATGCCCGCCGCCCGGGCCATCTGCGCCAGCCGGGTTAATGAATCTTCCACATTCTTTTGGGCGACCATCATGAGATCCGCCAGTTCATCAATGATGATAACGATATAAGGCAATTTGGAAGCTGTGAAGGGCAGGTTGTTGTCCCCGGAAGAAAATCCGAGCAGAGGCTGTTGCGGCGGAGCGGCTGGAACTGTTTTATTGAAAGATTCTATATTCTTGACGCCGGCAGCGGCGATCAACTGGTAGCGTCGCTCCATTTCTTCCACGGCCCATTTGAGAACCTGGGCGGCTTTCTTGGGGTTTACCACTACGGGATGAAGGAGATGGGGGATTCCCTCATAAGAAGACAGCTCCAGCCGCTTGGGATCGATCATTAGAAACTTGACCTCTTCCGGCTTGGCCTTAAGCAGAATGCTGCAGATCATGGCATTGAGAGAGACGCTCTTTCCCGAGCCGGTGGTGCCGGCGATGAGAAGATGGGGCATGCGGGTCAGGTCCGCGACCATCGGAATGCCGACAATGTCCTTGCCCAAGGCTATAGGAAGGACCAGGCGGGATTCTCGGAACGTCTCGCTGTCCAGAACTTCCCGTAGATATACTGTTTCTCTGTTGCCGTTGGGGATTTCGATGCCGACGGCGGCCTTTCCCGGAATCGGGGCCATTATCCGAATGCTGGGTGCCTTCAGGGCGAGGGCGAGATCATCGGAAAGCGTCGTGATCCGGTTGATCTTTACCCCCGGCGCAGGCTCCAGTTCGTAGAGGGTGACAACGGGACCGGGCTGAACCTCTACAACTTTCCCCTCCACGCCGAAATCGGCCAAGGTCTTTTCTACGGTTCGTGAATTGGTCAGCAGAGCTTCTTTTTTGATTTTCGTATCTTTGCGTTCTTTAAAATCAAGAAGTGAAAGCGGAGGCAAAGTGTAAAATTCCCTGTGCGGAGCGGGGATATGGAGAGATGGTTCCTGATGCTCTGATTTCGCTGTTACAGGTTTGGACGCCGCCTTTTGCGCACTGATGCGGGGTTGTTTTTCTTTTTTTGTCAAGAGGGACTTCCCCCTTCGCAGCAAGTACATCAAAGTCTGCCCACCGGCAGTAAGTCCCGCCAGCAAGCGGTTTCCTGAAGATATAAGGGAGAAACGGAACAGAATCATCAGAGAGAGGGTCAGGGTAAAGGACAGCAGAACAAAGGTGCCTGTGGCACTGAGCAGGGGCAACAAAGAATCGGTTATAATCTTTCCCAACAGTCCGCCGGATTTGTGCTGAACACCGTAGATGCTGAATTCCGGAGCCAAAAGAGAAAAAAGACCGCAAAAAGCCAACATCAATGCCAAGAAACCGAAAAGGCCGGTTTTCTCCGTTTTGAAGTCCGGACGGATAAAGTAGAGAACAGAGACCAGCAGAAGACCGGCTGGCAGCAGGAGGATGCAGAGGCCTAACAGCCGGATAAGAGTATCGGATAGATATGCGCCAAAACGGCCGATTAGATTATGGATCGGTTCACCCGGCGGGACGAAGTGAGTAAGAGAAGGGTCCTGGGGGGAATAGGACAAGAGGCACAGCAGCAGAAAAAGTGCCGCCGTCAGACAGATGAGGCCGTTTATTTCATTATTTCTTGAATGACGCGATGTATGATGATTCGAAGAAGAATTTCCCATATGTCAACGAATTTGAATCATGTTATATGACGCAACCTCTGAAAAAATCCGGTTGCAGTTTTGTTGGCTTTTTGATGATCCTCGTGAATTTTTCTGAAGAAGATTCATAAATTACCTTTATAGGTTATATCATTTTCATCAGGGAACCTGTTGCCGGATAATGGGGATTGATATTTCCTGTAATTTTCAATGATGGTATTCCGTACTCTGTCAATGAGCTGGCAGCGTGTTTCAATCGTATAACCACTGACATCAACGGGCCGATCGATAATCACTTTTACCCTTCCCGGTGATATTTTCAAAGAGCGTTTCGGCATGATGGCCCCGCTGCCGATAATAGTTACCGGCACAATAGGAACGCCCGCCTGAATCGCCAGATGGAATATCCCTTGTTTGAAAGGTTGGACCGTTCCGTTTCTGCTTCTTGTCCCTTCGGGGAACGTCATAACGGATGTTCCTTTCCTGATTTTCTGCGCGGCCTCTTCCAGGCTTTTCAACGCGCTTTCATGGTTCCTCCGGTCAATCGGAATGTAACCGGCATTTCGCATGGCCATGCCGAACAAAGGTACATTGAAGAGTTCTTTCTTGGCGATCCAGCGGAATTGAACGGGAATGCCGGCCAGTACGACCAGGGTGTCCACGTCGCTTTGATGATTCGCTGCAAAAATCTGGGGCCTGTCCTGAAGAATGTTATGACTGCCGAAAATCTCGACAGGGATGTGCGCCAGAAAAAGTATGGTCCTTGCCCACAATCCGGCCAATCTGTGGATGCGGTCCTCTCCCGCTCCGAGGAGAGAGAAGACGGCTGCCCAAAAGCAAAGAGCTGCGGTAATGGTCACTCCTACAAAAAGCAAAAGTAACGACCGAATCATAGTTTGTTCACCAGAAAAAACTCAATATTTTATATGTTTCCCTCTACTTGATATTCCTTATGAAGTCAATCAGGAAACCTTGTCACAATGCCGTAATGCAATATTCAAAGGTGAGAAATTAATTGACAAAGCTGACTCTTGATAATAGCATCGGTCGCCCGTTGGCTAATAAAATCAACTCAATAATCTTATAGTTTGATCATTGTAATATATGAAAAAAGTTATCGACAGGAAAAGAGCACAGGAGATCATCAACCGTTTCCCCGAGGCCGGTGTGCTGGTAGTGGGGGATGTCATGGTGGACCATTTTATCCGGGGAAAAGTATCCCGTGTTTCTCCGGAAGCGCCTGTGCCTGTTGTGGACGTGCATGCCGATCACTTGCTGCTCGGCGGTTGTGCCAATGTCATAAATAACATCTATGCCATGGGCGGAAAAGTTTACGGAACCGGCATTGTCGGAGAGGATGACATGGCTCGGAGGGTCCGAGAGGAATTCCTTCAGCGGCGAATCGATCCTTCGGGGCTCATTGTCGAAGCCGGACGTCCGACTACCCTAAAAACACGCATTATTGCCCATGGGCAGCAGGTAGTGCGGTTTGATCGAGAGAGTAGGCATTTTGCAGCTCCGGAGATCATAGGTAAAATTCTTGCCTATATCAGGACTCTGCGCGGAGAACTTGGCGCCATTGTAGTCTCTGATTACAGTAAAGGTGTTGTAACAGAAGAACTGATGGCGGGCATCCTTGAACTTGTCTCCGGTTCAAATATAGTAGTCTGTGTCGATCCCAAACGTTCCGACCTGTCTCTTTATCAGGGAGCGGACATCATAACCCCCAATCATCATGAAGCGGGAAAAGCTGTGGGCTTTGACGCGCCAACCGGGGGCGATATAATAAAAGTAGGGGAAACGCTGCTCTCCCGTTATGACTTCAAGTCCCTGCTGATCACTCGGGGAGAAGAGGGGATGAGCCTTTTTGAGCGGAATGGCCTGAAAGGATCGGAGATAGTCCATACCTTCTTTCCCACCGAGGCCAAAGAAGTGTTCGATGTTACGGGGGCCGGTGATACTGTGATCGGTGTATTCGCTCTCTGTATGGCTTCCGGCGCCAGTTTCAAAGAAGCCGCGGCGATATCCAACTCCGCTGCGGGCATTGTAGTCGGCAAAGTGGGAACGGCAACGGCAACGCGTCAGGAACTGAAAAAAATCTTATGAGTAAACCGCAGACTGCTGAACCGGTCAAGTTGATAATGAGCGTGTTTACTGCGGACCGTTGTGCGATGTGCGACGTCCTGGGCTGCCTTATTGATGCTTATGGCGCGACTGATTTTATCAGTTCCCCTCTTCCTTTCAATTATACGTCTTATTATGCCGCAGAAATGGGGCCGTCATTGTTGAGGCGATTTGCGTCTTTCGATAAATTGATCCGTCCGGAAAGCCTTCCGGATATCAAGAACCTGACTAATCAGCTTGAAGACCGATTTACCGTGAATGAGCGGAGAATAGTCAATATCGACCCCGGTTATGTTGCCAAGGCTCATTTGATACTTGCCACCGGGAAAGGTTACACTCACAGGCCTTATCTTCGGGAGGGTATTTACGCAGATCTGACCTTGATGTACAGCAATAAAACCTTTCAAACACTTCCTTGGACTTATCCCGACTATGCGGAAAAATCCTGTATCGAAATGTTCAATAAGATACGCGCCAGGTATGTAGAGCAGCTGAAAAGCCTGCAAAAATAAGAATGCAGGTTATGGAAAAGAAAGCAAATCATATTTTTTTTACCATTTGTAGCAAAATAAGAAGAATGGATGGCTAGTTATGATAAGCAGTATGACCGGTTACGGACGGGCGGAAGCAGTTGATAATGAAAAAAAGATAGTTGTTGAAATGCGGTCTCTCAATCATCGGTATCTGGAGATTTCTTTGCGACTTCCGAACCTTTTCTTCCCTCTGGAAACGGATATCAAGAGAAAAATAGGTGAGCATTTCTTCCGGGGACGTATTGATGTTTCCATTAAAATGGACCAGGACAACGGAACGGAAGGGGCCGACCGGTATAAATTAAATCT
>MVQR01000030.1 GCA_002067815.1 Syntrophus sp. PtaB.Bin001
TTCTTTCACAAGATGTTGAAATTCATGCCGAGGGAATAATTGTAACAACTGACTAAATATGCTACTGAACCTCATGGTTGAGTCCTCCTTCTGGTGTTTGTGATTTGGCCAAAATTCCTATACCAAATCAGGGCTCAACTTTCCCTTCTTAAAAAAGCTAATTTGGACAAGAGTGATCATGGATATAAATTTATTTTTTTACTTTGAGGACTTTTTCCCAATCAGCAAGAAACAAATCAAGACCCTTATCTGTCAAAGGATGTTTAGCAAGCTGTTCGATTACCTTAAACGGAATAGTTGCGATATCGGCCCCTATTAACGCTCCTTCGAGAACATGTCGAGGATGCCGAATACTGGCTACAATAACTTCCGTATCAAAACTATAGTTATCAAAAATAGTGATTATCTGTTCCACTATGTCCATGCCGTTATGTGATGCATCGTCGAGTCTCCCAACAAAAGGACTGACATAGGCAGCCCCAGCCTTGGCGGCCATGAGAGCCTGTACCGGAGAAAAGATGAGCGTTTGATTTACGGAAATTCCTTCCTCCGACAGTATTTTCGTCGCCTTCAAACCTTCTGTCGTCATCGGCACTTTAACTACAACCTGTTCACCCAACTTTGACAGTTTCCGTCCTTCAGCTACCATTTCTTCAGACTTAAGTCCTATTACCTCAAGGCTGACAGGTCCACTTACTCTTTCAAGAATGTCTTTAACGACCGCTTCAAATTTTCTCTTTTCCTTTGCAATCAGAGACGGATTTGTTGTCACTCCGTCCACCATGCACAGATTCAGACCCTCTTCAATTTCTTTGATGTTTGCCGTATCAATAAAAAATTTCATCGTCTTTCCTTTCAAGATTCTTTCTTCTGCAATCTCTGATACTTTTCAAAACAACTTTTGCTGCAAAAATAAAAGGTTTTTCCGTTTATGGAACCTTTGTAGGCATCCTTTTCGGGAATATAAATCAAGCAACACGGATCCTGGACAAGATCCCCTCCCTGAATTGCATTTGATCCTGTTTTCAAAAGTGGGTCAGATTCCTTTTTTGCCGGAAAACGTAATACTCCTTTAATGACCCTGTAGAGTAAATAAATAATAACAATGGTGAAAATAAATCGAAGAATCATGACTCTCGTTTTACGTAATTGATATACGTTCGACCCTGCTATCGTCCTGAAGTCTCTGCATCAGCCCCTTGACGGACACTCCAAAAGCCGGATGGATTGCGTAGGAAGCAAGTTCGTTGAGGGGAACAAGGACAAACCTCCGCTTATGAAGTTCCGGATGCGGAATGACAAGATCATCCTCTTTAATGACCTCCTGCCCGAAAAGCAAAATGTCCAAGTCAATAACCCGAGGGCCCCAATGTATCTCCCGAACCCTTCCCATTTCCCTCTCTATCTGCATCAGAGTCTGCAATAGCTTCCGAGCGGACAGCGAAGTCCGGACTTCGGCAACTGCATTAACAAACCAATCCTGATTTTTCAATCCAAAAGGTTCAGTTCTGTAAAGGGAAGAACAACGCAGAAGAGCGATACCGTCCACCGAAGCAATGCGCCTTACAGCATCAAGACACATCTCGACAGGGTTTCCTAAGTTTGACCCAATGCCGATATAAGAAATGATCCCACTGACGTGGTCAAGACATGAATACTCGGCTTCAGTCACAGTTCAATTTCCAAGAACTCAAGAATTTCAAAATTTATAAAGATCGAAGCCCCAGGACATCCTGCATATCGTAGAGCCCCGGTTTTTGAGCAACTACCCATTTAGCAGCCCGGATTGCACCCCTGGCAAAGTTGTCTCTGCTGTGGGCACGATGAATGAATTCAAGTCTCTCTCCTACTGTACCGAATAATACGGTATGCTCACCGACAATATCCCCGGCCCGTAAAGTCTGGATGCCGATTTCCGTCCGCGACCGCTCTCCAATGAGTCCTTTGCGTTCGTAAACTCCCACTTGATCCAGATCTCGTCCCAATGCCTCAGCAATCACCTGTGCCATTTTCAGGGCGGTACCGCTGGGTGCATCCTTTTTAAGGTGGTGATGGGCTTCCACTATTTCCACATCATAGTCGTCGCCAAGGATTTCTGCGACAAGCTTTAAGACCTTGAACATGACGTTAACACCCACACTCATGTTGGGAGCAAGGACACAGGGCACGTTACGGGCGAGAATCCGGATTTTCTCCGCCTCTTCTGCGGAAAATCCCGTGCTGCCGATAATAATAGCTTTGTTTTGCTTTGCGGCAATTTCCACATGCCGTATCGAGGCTTCATGGCTTGTAAAATCAATAATCACATCGCCTTTGGAAAGGCACGAATCAAGGTCACTTTCAACCGTTATCCCTCGTTTTCCCAATCCCAAAATTTCTCCCACATCCCGTCCCACGTCAGGATGATCGCTTCGTTCTACAGCCGCTGCCAGATCGATGCCGCCCTCAGCTTCAAGAAGGCTGATTATTCTGCCGCCCATCCTTCCGCCGGCCCCCGTCACAATGGTTTTCACCATAATCTCAACTCCTCTAAATTTTGCCCTCCATGAAATGCCTGAAATCAAAAAAAACAGCGAAATCGTTACTCTTCAAAACAATCAACTGATGAGGCCGTAATTCTGCATCACCTGCTTCAGTTTGCCCTGATTTGCTTCCGACATACGGTACAAAGGCAATCGCACGTCGTCGTGAATTTTACCCATCATAGCCAGTGCTGCTTTGACCGGCGTTGGATTTGTTTCTATAAACAGGGCATCAATAAGCGGAACCATCTTGTCATGCAGCGCCCTGGATTTCTCCAGATCTCCGGCTTCATAAGCATCTACAAGCCCGGCCATATCCGCCGGCGCAACATTTGAAATAACGGAAATCACGCCTTTACCACCCAAAGTCAGCAGAGAAAGGGTAAAAAAATCATCTCCCGAAAGTACGGAAAAGCTGCTGTCACAAAGCCGTATCACGTCATTCATCTGTTTCAAAGAACCGGACGCTTCCTTTATTCCAACGATATTACTGATTTTTGCCAGCCGGGCGACAGTTTCCGGAAGAAGATTAACTCCGGTACGACTGGGAATGTTATAGGGGATAATCGGAATGGAAACATTTTCTGCCAACATCTTATAATGCTGATAGAGCCCTTCCTGGGTCGGTCGGTTGTAATAAGGACACACGACCAGTGCGCCGTCCGCGCCGGCCTCATAAGCATGCTTTGTTAATCTAAGGGCTTCGGCGGTACTGTTGGAACCTGTTCCCGCGATCACGGGAACCCTTTTCTTTACCGCATCAATTGTAATTTCAATAACCCGGTCATGCTCCTGGTGAGACAGGGTCGCGGATTCTCCCGTCGTTCCGCATGGAACAATGCCGTCAGTTCCCTGCTCAATCTGGAACTCAATCAGATCCCTAAATGCCTGTTCATCGATTTCACCATTTTTAAATGGCGTTACGATAGCAACGATTGCGCCTTTAAACATAATCTCCTTGCCAGCCTCCTATTTTTTCCTATTCGGGTTATAATGTATTATTTGTTAATCAGAAACGACGGGATTTCCTCATGCTTTATTAGATCGGCATAGGTTTCCCGTTTACGAACAACATAGTATTGATTGTCTTTTACCATAACCTCGGGAATTCTCGGCCGCGAATTATAATTGGAAGCCATGGTAAATCCATATGCGCCGGCACTGAAGACCGCCATGAGTTCTCCTCGCTGAAATGCCGGTATTTTTCTTCCTTTTGCCAGATAGTCGCCTGATTCACAGATGGGACCGACGACATCGGCAACGATTTCCTTCCTGTTGTCTTCAATCACCGGTCGAATTGCATGGAAAGAGTTGTATAGACTTGGACGGACGAGATCGTTCATTCCTGCGTCAACAATGATAAAGTTTTTGTTGTCATTGCTCTTTGTATATAGAACTCGGGCAACCAGGATGCCTGCATTGCCGACAATTACCCGTCCGGGCTCAAAAACAAAGGTGCATTCCAAATCTCTGGAAGCAGCCATAATGGCCTGAGCATATTCAGCGGGATGGGGTGGCACCTCCTGATCGTAGGTAATTCCGAGCCCCCCTCCCAGATCCACGTACCGGATGTCAAAATCTTCCTCTTGGAGTTGCCGCACCAAATTACTCAGACGGTCCAAGGCTTCAAGGAAGGGGGACAATCGGGTGACCTGAGAACCGATGTGGCAGCTTACCCCCTTAATATCCAGATTCTGCAAAGACCTGGCCTGACGATACGTCTCCAGAGACCGTTCAATGTCAATTCCGAATTTGTTTTCTTTCAGTCCGGTGGAAATATGCGGATGTGTTTTGGGATCAACATCCGGATTGACCCTCAATGCAATCCCCGCTTTTACTCCCAGATCTTGAGCACACAGGTTGATAACTTCCAGTTCCTGCAACGATTCAACATTGAACATCAAAATACCGGAACGAAGGGCATACTCAATTTCATCTACACGTTTTCCTACTCCGGAGTACACGACTTTTCCCGGATCTACGCCAGCCTGAAGGGCGCGAAACAGTTCCCCGCCTGAAACGATATCGACTCCGCCACCTTCGGCGATTAATGCCTTGAGTACGGCCAAATTCGAATTGGCTTTTACGGCAAAGCAGACAATATGAGGAACATCGGCAAATGCTTTAGTAAAAACGCGAAAATGATTCCTCAAGGTGGAATAACTGTAAAGATAGAACGGCGTGCCGACTTCTTCGGCAATTTTGTTTACCGGGACGTTCTCACACCACAGTTGCTGTTCTTTATACGTAAAATCATTCATATCTATTCAATATCACCGCTGATTGTCAATATTTCCATTCCGCTCGTTTTCCTTCATCAGGGATTTTTTCTTGCCGGTCACGCTAACTGTATCGGAAAGTTCGCTGCAGAATCCAGAGGCATCGCATACCACAATCCGGTAAAAATAGTCGTTTTCACTTGCCACATTGAAGTCGATCCAGGAATAATTCCGGCTTGAAGCCTCATGAGACAGCTTGGGATCGCCGATGGCCAGTTCACTGACGACGTTATAATTCCGCGGACAGCCTTCACAGATTTCCTCATCCGGAAATTGTTCGCTGCGGAATATTTTGAAACTACCGTCGGTAATCGCCGTACTCCAACGCAGTTTAATTCCCTGTTCCACCTTCTCAGCTCGTAGGTTGGAAACAACTTCCGGCGGAGAAAACCGGAGAGGGACAGGATCTCCTTTTTTCCCGCATCCCGAAACAAATCCGAGAATCAAAACCATGAACAATACTAAGGAAATAAAACGCCTTGCAAGGCAATCATTCTCACCCGGCTTTAATATGGACGGCCCTCTCATACGGACTTTTTCCTCTTGGACATATTACCGGCCTGCGCTTCCAGCTGCCTGATCTGCTCCCGAACCTGTTCCCCCGCAGTCCCTCCGTAACTCTTTCTGCTTTTAACTGAATTCTGAAGGGAAAGACAATCATACACATCCTCACCGATTGAAGGGCAGAAGCGGCATAATTCCTCTAGTGACAATGAAGCCAGATCCTTTTGAGATTCAATGCACAAACGGACAAGTTTTCCGACAACTCCATGAGCCTCTCGAAATGGAACTCCTTTCATCACCAGATATTCAGCAAGGTCCGTAGCCGTGGCAAATCCGCCCTCGGCTTCCTTCTGCATCTTTTCCCGATTGAATTTCATGTGGCGAATCATTTCCGTAAGGATTTTCAGGCAAGCTTTAACCGTATCGACCGTATCAAAAAGAGGCTCCTTGTCTTCCTGAAGATCCCTGTTGTAGGACATGGGCAGTCCTTTAAGCAAAGTCAACAGGGCTACCAGGTTCCCATAGATTCTGCCCGTTTTGCCCCGAATCAATTCAGCCACGTCGGGATTTTTCTTCTGAGGCATGATGCTGCTGCCCGTCGTAAAGGCATCCGAAATTTCCACAAAATTGAATTCCCCTGTGGACCAAAGAATCAGATCCTCACAGAAACGGCTCAGATGCATCATGGTCAGCGACGCGGCAAAGATGAACTCGGCTATAAAATCACGATCCGAAACCGTATCCATACTGTTCTTTGATATTTCGGGAAACTTTAGTTGACGAGCCACATAAACACGATCGATGGGCAGGGAGGATCCTGCCAGGGCCGCCGCTCCCAGCGGGAGAACGTTCACCCTGCGATAGCAGTCCCGCAACCGCGATTCATCCCGATCCAGCATTTCCCGGTATGCAAGGAGATAATGAGCCAGAAGAACCGGCTGCGCCTTCTGCAAGTGGGTATATCCGGGAAGGATCGTGTCCACTTCCTCCTTTGCCAGCTCGATAATGACCGCTTTAAGCAGCGCCAGGCAATCGACAATCTCGAGTATTTCCGCCCGAAGATAGAGGCGGACATCCAGAGCCACCTGATCGTTGCGGCTTCTGCCCGTGTGCAACTTCGCCCCGGCATCGCCTATCCGCTTGATCAGGGCCTTCTCAATAGCCATGTGGATGTCTTCGTCTTCGGAGGAGAATTCAAAGATACCCTGCTCGATGTCGCTCAGGATGCCTTTCAACCCGGCGGCAATCGAACGGGCGTCACCCTTACTTATAATGCCCTGCCGGGCCAGCATCCGGGCATGGGCGATGCTGCCTTCTATATCGTAACGAAAGAGCCGTCGATCATAGGAAATCGAAGCTGTAAAAGCCTCAACAAGTTTATGGGTAGGTTCCTGAAAACGCCCCCCCCAGGGTTTACTCTGCTCTTTCATTTGAGTTACCTTAAGGAACTTTCCTTTATGGGATCGGCTTCCTTATTTCTTCATCGCTGCGATTCGCAATCTCAAGGCATTAAGCCGAATGAAGCCCGTCGCATCCATATGATTGTATACCTGGTCCTTTTCGAAGGTGGCAAAATCTTCACTGTATAACGAATATGGAGACTTGCGGCCTACAACGATACAGTTTCCCTTGTACAGTTTCATCCTGGTGGTGCCCGTTACCTTTTTCTGCGTTTCATCAATGAAGACTTGCAAGGCTTCCATTTCCGGAGCGTACCAGAATCCGTTATAAGCCAGCTGGGCATATTTCGGAATCAGTGAGTCCCTCATCAGCATCACTTCCCTGTCCATTGTAAGGGATTCCAAAGCACGATGCGCTGCCCAGAGCACCGTTCCCCCCGGGGTCTCATAAACGCCTCGCGACTTCATACCGACGAACCTATTTTCCACCATGTCCACACGGCCGATGCCGTTGGCGCCTGCTATGTCATTCATTTTTTCCATCAAGGCAGCCGGACTCAAACTGACACCGTCAAGGGCCACCGGATTTCCCTTTTCAAAATCGATCTCCACATACGTCGGCTTATCAGGTGCGGCTTCGGGAGATACTGAAATGGCAAAGATGTCTTCAGGAGGTTCCGCCCAGGGATCTTCCAGAATTGCGCCCTCGTGTGAAATATGCAGCAGATTCCTGTCGCTGCTGTAAGGCTTTTCCCTGGTCAGTGGGAGAGGGATATTGTGTTTTTCCGCAAAATCGAACATGGACTCCCGGGAGTCAAAATGCCAATTGGGATCTTTCCAGGCCGAAATGATCCGGATGTTTGGCTCCAAGGCCATATAAGTCAATTCAAAACGAACCTGATCATTACCTTTCCCCGTTGCCCCGTGACATACGGCATCGGCCCCTTCCGCCCTGGCGATTTCCACCTGCCGTTTGGCTATCAGTGGCCGGGCAAGCGAGGTTCCCAGCAGATATGTCCCCTCATATATGGCATTGGCCCGCAATGCGGGGAAAACGAAATCTCTGGCAAACTCTTCGCGGAGATCATCGATATAAATTTTACTGGCTCCGGTTTTTATGGCTTTTTCCCGAAGCCCTTCCAATTCTTCCTTCTGACCGACATCTGCGGCAAAGGCAATGACTTCACATCCGTATGTTTCGATTAACCATTGGACGATGACTGAGGTATCCAACCCGCCTGAATAGGCGAGAACAACCTTTTTAAAACGGGTTTCCACTTTATTTCTCCTCTCTTGAAATCAAAATTTCCAATATGGCTTTTTGAACATGCAGGCGGTTTTCAGCCTGATCTATAACAACAGACTGGGGACCGTCAAGGACCTCCGCAGTAATTTCCTCGCCACGGTGCGCAGGAAGACAATGCATCACGATAGCGTCTTTTTTTGCCAGGGAAAGCAGAGCCTCGTTGATCTGATATGGCCGGAAAACTTTGGCGCGCGCTTCCTGTTCCGATTCCTGTCCCATGCTGGCCCATACATCGGTATTGACCACATCGGCATCTTTAACCGCTTCGGCGGGATCGCGATAAAGGGTGATTCCCTCTTTGGCTGCTTTTATTCCCCTGTCAAAAATCCCGGCATCCGGATCATAGCCTTCCGGACAGGACAGCGCCAAATGAAAGGGAAGCCTCGCGGCAGCGTTGATCCAGGAATTGGCCATGTTATTTCCATCACCGACATACGCGACTTTCAGCCCCTCATAAGTCCCTTTTTTCTCAATTATTGTAAAAAGATCACTCAGGATCTGGCAAGGATGAAGAAGATCGGTAAGCCCATTGATAACAGGAATGGAGGCAAATGCGGCGAATTCTTCCACCATTTCCTGAGAAAATGTCCGGATCATGATTCCATCGAGATAACGGGACATGATCCTGGCGGTATCACCGACGGATTCACCGCGCCCAAGCTGCGTATCCCGGCTGCTCAGAAAGAGCGCCAAGCCGCCCAGTTGATACATGCCGACTTCAAAGGAAACCCTCGTTCTTGTTGATGACTTGTCAAAAATCATCCCCAAAGTCTTACCTTTCAGAGGAGTATAAGCCTTTTTTTTCTCCTGCATCGCCTTGAGACGGCGGGCATTTTCAAAGATACTCTTAAAGTCCTCCAACTCCAGGTCATAAACGTCTAAAAGATCCTTCCTCATTGTTCTCCCATCGCTTTATCAAGAATTTCAACAGCCCGGTCTACATCCGCTTCGGTTATGATTAAAGGTGGAACGAAACGCAGTACATTTCCGTTCGTACAGTTAATCAGCAATCCCTTTTCCATGCATGAGCGGACAATATCAGCCCCCTCGATGGCCAGTTCCATCCCCAGAATTAAGCCTCGCCCTCGAATCTCTTTAATGAAAGGATATTTTTCTCTTAAATTGCTCAGACATTCCAGAAAATAGGCACCAACCCGGCGACAATTTTCCAGTATGCCTTTTCTCAACATGACATCAAGTACAGCCAGACCGGCGGCCATTGCCAGCGGATTACCGCCGAAGGTGGAGGCATGAGAACCCGGCACAAATGCCGAAGCCACCTTGTCCGTCGCCAGTAAGGCCCCGATTGGGAATCCGTTGCCTAATGCCTTGGCCAAAGTCATGATATCCGGTTTGACTCCGTTATGCTCATGGGCGAAGAGATGGCCCGTTCGTCCCATACCGACCTGTACTTCATCAAGAATCATCAGGATGCCCTTGGAATCGCATAATGCCCGGACTTTGCGGAGATAATCTTCGTCGGGCACTCTAACCCCCCCTTCACCCTGAATAGGCTCGAGAAGCACACCACATGTCCGTTCGGTTACGGCGGCCTCTAGAGCAGCCAAGTCGTTGAAAGGAACGTATTTAAACCCTTCCGGCAGCGGCTCGAAGCCGACTTGAAACTTCTTTTGACCGGTGGCGGTTATCGTTGCGAGAGTTCGTCCATGAAAAGAGTCTTTCATGGTAATCAGTTCACAGCGCCCCGGCTCCATGTTCTCAAAGGCATATTTGCGCGCCAGTTTGATAGCGCCTTCATTGGCCTCAGCACCGCTGTTACAGAAGAATACTTTATCGGCAAATGAATTCTTCACCAGCAGACGGGCAAAATGGATCTGCGGCTCAATGTAATATAGATTAGAGACGTGCATAAGGGTCTCGGCCTGCCGCTTTATGGCCTCCACAACAGCCGGGTGAGAATGCCCCAGACTGCAGACGGCGATGCCGGCAACAAAATCGAGATATTCTTTCCCATTGCAGTCCCACACCCGGGCGCCTTCTCCCCTGGTCAAAACAATGGGAAAACGGCGATAGGTCCCCATTATATTATCATCAGAAATAGTAATAAGTTCTTCTGCCGTCATCTTTATACCTTTACAAAATACCGATTATCTTTGTCGGTTTTCACGGCCGTCCTTTTGATGCTTGCTTCCTTAACGCTAAAGCACCAGTTCCGTGCCGATTCCTTTATCTGTGAACATTTCCAGAAGAATGGCATGTTTCAGCCGCCCATCAACGATATGCGCCTTCTGAACCCCTTCCCTCAAAGCCTTAAGGCAGCACTTGACTTTGGGAAACATGCCGCCCTCTATAACTCCCTGATCAATCATACCTAAGGCTTCATTATTATTCATCGTGTTGATGAGTTCTCCGCTCTTGTTCAGCACACCCGGCACATCTGTCAAAAGAATCAGTTTTTCCGCCTTAAGAGAAGCGGCCACAGCGCCTGCCACAATGTCTGCATTGATATTGAAGGTTTCTCCATCCTCTCCGGCTCCGGTAGGGGCGATAACCGGGATGAAACCGTCACGGACCAGCGAAGTAATCAAATCGGCATTAATTGCTTTGACCTTGCCGACCAGACCGATGTCAATAATCTCGGGTGGTGTATCCTTTGCCTTTTCAGCGCTGAGATAATACTTGACTGCCGAAATGAGATTGCCGTCCTTACCGCTCAGTCCTACGGCCTTGCCTCCCTCGCGGTTGATAAGACCGACAATTTCCTTGTTAACCATGCCTACCAGGACCATCTCGACAATGTTCATGGTTTCTTCATCCGTTACCCGCATACCTTGAATAAACTTGGAATCCTTGCCCAATTTCTTCAGGAAGGCGCCGATCTGCGGTCCTCCTCCGTGAACGACCACGGGGTTGATTCCGATATATTTCATCATCAGTACATCCTTGGCAAAGGATGATTTCAAATCTTCATCAACCATGGCATGCCCGCCGTACTTGATGACAACGGTGCGGTTATAGAAACGCCGAATGTAAGGGAGCGCCTCAAGAAGGATCTCCGCTTTCTCCATGGGTTTTTCAATGGTACTCATAACAACCTCGTTATCTTCGAATGTTCGGAAACACATAATTCCACGGCGGCACCAATAAGCGCCACGTGTAACAAAAACAGCTTAAAGAATATAACGGCTGAGATCTTCATCCTCTATGATGTCGCAGAGTTTGTCTTCAACATACTTCGCATCGATGATCACTTCCTGTCCGGATAACTTCGGCGCATCAAAAGATATATCTTCCAGGAGAATTTCCATGATTGTATAAAGTCTCCTTGCGCCGATGTTTTCCGTTCTTTCATTGACAAGAGCGGCAACATCAGCGATTTCGGCAACGGAATCATCGGTAAATACCAAAGCGACATCCTCGGTAGCCAACATTTCCGTATACTGTTTAATGAGGGCGTTGTTGGGCTCCGTCAGAATGCGAATAAACTCTTCCTTTCCCAGTGAATCCAATTCCACGCGGATCGGAAACCGCCCCTGAAGTTCCGGAATGAGATCCGAAGGTTTGGAAGAACTGAAGGCGCCTGCCGCAATGAAAAGGATATGATCGGTCTTAACCATTCCATAGCGGGTATTGACATTTGACCCTTCAACAATGGGGAGCAGATCGCGCTGAACCCCTTCCCGGGAAACATCAGGCCCTGAAGGAGTATCACTTCCAACGACTTTATCGATTTCGTCCAGAAAAATGATGCCCGACTGTTCAACGCGCTCGATCGCCGTGCGGTTAACCTTATCCATATCAACCAAGCGCTGCGCTTCTTCTTCAGTAAGAATTTCCAATGCTTCCGGAACAGTAACTCGACTGATTTTTTTCTTCTGAGGCAGCATGTTCCCAAACATTTCCTTGAGATTAAAGCCCAGGTCCTCAACACCTGACGCAGAAAAAATCTCGATCATAGGACCACTGCGCGATTCGGTCAACTCCAGATCTACATGTCGACTGTCAAGTTTCCCTTCATGGAGCAAGCGGCGCAATTTCTCTCTCGTTGAATCAATATGCTGCTGAGTTTCCTCAGTCACCAGAGGATGCTCCCCCAGCATCTCTTCGACATTCCGTTCAACCGGTTTGGGGGGGAGCAAAAGATCCAGCAGTCGTTCTTCTGCAATCTCGCTTGCTCGAGTACGAACCTTCTCCTGCTCTTCCGCTCTTACCATGTTAACGGCCAAATCAACCAGGTCACGAATCATCGATTCCACATCACGACCCACATAGCCAACTTCGGTAAACTTCGAAGCTTCAACTTTAAGAAAAGGAGAATTATCGATCTTGGCCAGTCGGCGGGCTATTTCCGTCTTTCCCACACCCGTCGGTCCGATCATAATGATATTCTTTGGAGAAATTTCATCTCTGAGATCATCGGGCACATTCTGCCGTCGCCAGCGGTTTCTCAAGGCAATTGCCACCGCACGCTTGGCATCGGCTTGACCGATAATATGCTGGTCAAGCTTTTCAACGATTTCCGCAGGTGTTAATGAATTAGATGACATGGAATATCTCCTTCCAACAACTCTTACCTTCTGGACTTCATTCTTCCGGCTTTTTTTTCTTCAGGCCTATTTTCCTGTTCAGTATCCAATTCTTCGACGGTGATATGGTCGTTTGTATAAATACAGATTTCGGAAGCAATTTTTACGGCCTCTCTTGCAATATCCGTTGCCGGCAGATCGGAATACCTTATCAAGGCCCGTGCTGCGGCCAAAGCATAAGGTCCGCCGGAACCAATGGCCATGACATCGTCATCAGATTCGATAACATCTCCGTTCCCGGATATGATAAGAAAGTGCTCTCTGCTCACGGCTATCATAAGAGCCTCAAGATGTCGCAGAACCCGGTCTGTTCTCCAGTCTTTGGTAAGTTCTACCGCAGCGCGCAGGAGATTCCCATTATACTGTTCCAGCTTGGTGTCGAAGCGGTCGAAAAGCGTAAAGGCATCTGCTGTCGTACCGGCAAATCCGACAATCACCTCATCATGGTATAGCCGTCTTACCTTTCTGGCTCCATGCTTCATAACCGTAACGTCAAGGGTTACCTGGCCGTCGCCCGCTACGGTAACTTT
>MVQR01000031.1 GCA_002067815.1 Syntrophus sp. PtaB.Bin001
GAAAGCCAACAACTGTGTTCTCCTGGAAAATGTTATTTGCAATGGAAAATCGGCACTCGGGCAGTGCGATCGAAGTTGTTTTTACTTCTGGAGAAAGGAATGGCTGGAAAAAATCGAATAAATCTCCCGGCATGTTCCCATTGATGAGAAGGTGTAGTAACTGAGTTTCGCCCAAACAGCCTATTCAGCGCGTTAGCAGAAACGAAGGAACGGAAGGGAGTGGATGAAAATGGAATGGGTTTGGTCCTCACTAGCAGGCTTCTTGCTTGGGCTCATGAGCTCGCTTGTCGTCTTTTGGATTCAACGCCGGGCGGATGCGAGATCAGAACGTGAGTATGCGAGGAAGATTGTGCGAAGTCTTGTGTCTGAGATTGAGGAAGGGATTGCACGTGCAGAGGGATTGGTGCAGATGCTCCAAAATAACGAGGCCTCGTTCTCGAGAATCTATACCGACCTTTGGAGGGCTACCAATCAAGAGCTTGCCTCGAAGTTAGAAGACCCAAAAGTGCTCGTCCTTCTGCATCGAATCTACTACAGATTTGACCTCGTGAATTTTAACTTTGAGCACGATCGCCCAGGTCCCGCTGCGGCCTTTGCAAAAGAGTACTTGGATGAAATGAAGGCAAACCTTTCCGACCTCAAAGCCGTGGTTAAGTGATGTTGAGACTATCCAATAGGCAGCCACGCGCCGTCATGCTAACAAGTCGGTCCAACCGACCGCTCGCCCCACTCGGGCGGGTGGCTGTATTAAGGAATGATGATGAGCATTGGGTGCCACGGGCGAAGACGAAGTCTTGCCCTGTGTCGTGAACAATTGCAATCGATATGGATATTGTGCATAGGAAAATATGAAAATATGGAAAATATGGGGACACTTCCCGTACTTCCGCATATTTTTCCAAAAGAAAAAATATCCCCTTATTTCCTTATATTCTATCGATAAAGGTAGGAAAGAACGATTTCTGACATTAGAAAGGGTCTTTGGGGACATGGCTCTGTTTGTTTCACCACCAATTAATGAGCTTCACCTGTTGCGTCAGCCTTTAACTGAAGGAGAACGACTGGTCTTTGATTTATTCCATGATCACCTTCCACCTGGATGGGAGATTTATGTTCAACCACACTTAAATGGGTTGCGCCCCGATTTTGTATTGCTGCATCCCAGTGTTGGGATCGCAGTATTTGAAGTTAAAGATTGGGATTTGGATGCGATGGATTATTGGGTTGAGAAAAGGCCCTGTAAATCACCGATCTTACGTGCGAAGAAAGATGGAAAGCCGTTTCCCATCCAGAGCCAAAACCCTGTTGAAAAGATTCATAGATACAAGCAAGAAATCCAAGAGCTATATTGCCCTCGATTAAATCAGCGAGCAGGTTTTGTGGTGATTACTGCAGGAATCATCTTTCCCTTTGCAAAAGGCGAAAGGGTAAAAGCGCTTTTGTCTCCATGTCTGGACCATCGCGGGATGTCTCAATATCCACAATATTATCCTGTTTCAGGGATGGAGCCGATTCGTGCCGGAAGACTTGAGAGTGTATTTCCCGAGAGCGTCCGCCGCGGCTCCACTTATATGAGCGAAGAATTGGCGAAGGACATGAAAAATTGGCTGATAGAACCAGATTTTTCTTCATCTCAGAGGCGACCGCTAGAACTAGACAGGAATCAACTTTCCCTTGTCAGCACAAGAACAGCCTCTGGTTATCGGCGCATCAAAGGTCCAGCGGGGACTGGTAAATCTTTGATTTTAGCTGCCCGCGCAGCAGAACTGCTTGGCAAAGGGAAGAAAGTGCTGGTCGTCACCTACAATATCACGCTTCTGCATTACTTGATGGATCTAGCGGTCCGTTGGCCCGCATCATCTGGAAAAACAAGAAAGGATATTACATGGCTGAATTTTCACTACTGGTGTAAGCGAGTGTGCCAGGAAAGCGATCATGAGGAAGAATATAGAACTCTATGGAGAGATCATTTTGCGAATCATAATAGCATGGAGTCAGACCTGAGTTCCATCGACGATGACGACGTGAAGGACGTCCTGAGCAACAAACTTCCGAATCTTGTCTCTTCAATAATTGACGAAGACGAGGACGGCATCATTCCACGGTTCGATGCCGTCTTGGTAGATGAAAGGCAAGATTTTCTTCCTAGTTGGTGGAATGTCCTTAGAAAGGTTTGTCGAGAAGGGGGCGAAATGCTGCTTGTTGCAGACGCAACACAAGACATATATGGGAGAGCCAAGTCATGGACTGATGAAGCTATGATTGGCGCAGGGTTCCGTGGTGGTAGATGGGTAGAGCTGAAGAGCAATTACCGTTTACCGCCAAAGGCTTTGACTTTCGTGCGAGCATTTGCTGAGCGTTTTCTACCGATGGATATGGTCGACCTACCTGAATCAGCGCAAGGTGATCTGGATATATATCCTTGTATACTAAAGTGGGTCCAGACGAGAAGCGATCGAGCATTAGAAGTTTGTAAGCAAGAGCTTTTGGCAATGGCCCCGAATGCAGATCCGGAATTGCTTGCAATTCCGGATATTACCTTTCTTTGCGAAAGCCAGAAATTCGGACGCAAACTTGTTGCAGAACTTGGGGGAAAGGGTCTTAAGGCTGTTCATACTTTTGGCCAGAATAAACATGACACCAGAAGAAGAAAAATTGGTTTCTATATGGGAGATTCACGTATCAAGGCAACAACGCTGTATAGTTTCAAAGGATGGGAGTCGATAGCACTTGTTAAAACAGATACAAAACCCCATAAGGTTGAATAATTAGTCGGCGTAATTGCCTTTTTATTCATAACGCATCCCCTGGAGCGCTTTCAAGTAACCGTCAATTACATCCCGTTGGCGGTATAGCTGGATGGGCTAAGGTTATAGGGTAACAGGGCTTCCCGTTCTGATTCGGTGCGGCAGAGCGGTAATTAAGCTCAAGTTCTCCCATTTCGGCAAGCGTAAAAAGAACGGCAGAAAAATGAAAATGTGGCTGTCGGGCTGCGAGCAAATCCAGAATAACATCGGTGCCGACAAAATACTTATTCATATTTTAAATGTCAGAGGGGGATTCCATCTACTATGATTCTATGGTGCCCCATCGGGCGGTAGCTCTGGAAGGCCAGGACGCGAAGGTGCTGGCGGTAGTGTATACTCCCGTTTAAGAAGTCTGGGAAACTTTCCCATGGGAGATGTGCGGCCCGAATATGTGTTTTTAGGATTTCTCGCTGTATAGTGGGCCCTTGTGTCAAGACCACCTATAGAGCTTTTTAAAGTGGATCCTATGCCCTTCATGCTGCTTTTTCCTGTTCCCCAACGGAGAACTTGCTTGCATAGATGCTGTCGGGTGTCACATAGCCCAGAGACTGGTGGAACCGTTCCGAGTTGTAGAAGTGCACATAGCGGGAGATGCCTTCTCTGAGCTCTTTAAGGTCGTTATAGTCCTTGAGATATATGTCTTCATACTTAAGTGTCCTCCAGAATCGTTCAATGTAGATGTTATCCAAAGCCCTGTTCTTGGCATCCATGCTGATCTGAATGCCGTAGTGCTCCAAAACTCCAAGAAAGCCTTCAGACGTGAACTGGCTGCCTTGGTCAGTATTGAAGATTGCGGGAATGCCAAAACGGGCAATCGCTTCCTCCAATGCCGATATGCAGAAAGGTGCGTCCATCGTGTTTGAGATACTCCACGAGAGAATCTTGCGCGAATACAAATCGATGATCATCACGAGATACACGTACCCGTGCTCGAGCTTGACATACGTGATATCGGCTGCCCAGACCTGATTCGGAAGCCATATGGCCTTGTCGTTCAATAAATAGGGGTATTTCTTCGCTCCTTGCTTCGGTTTCGACAGATTCTTTCCAGGATAGAGCGCCTTTAATCCCGCACGGTGCATGATCCGTCGCACCTGCTTTCGCGTCGCTCCCAGATGCTGCACGGCATAGGCGATCTTGCGATAGCCATAGAAAGGTCGTTCACGCAAGACCGCAAGGATTTCCATGAGGAGCGCAAGCTCGCGATCTTCTTGTCCCTGATCGGACTTGGGCTCGTAATAGTAGGTGCCGCGCGATATCCCCAGAAGCGCGCATTGCCGGCGAATGGATAGTTCAGGATGCTCAGGCTCTACCATTTCGGTTCGGTCCCGTACAGTTGTTTGAATTTTTTTTTAAGAAATTCATTCTCAACCTGCAGCTGCCCGATCTGGCGATAGAGCTCTTCTTCTTTGCGTGCCGTTTCTTCTTTGTCGTGCTCCTTCCCTTCTTTTTCAAAGAGCACCGCAGCATGCTCTTGAAGCTGCTTTTTCCACAGCGCCACGAGATTCGGATGCACCTGATAGAGCATCGCAATCTCCTGAATCGTCTTTTCTCCCTTGACCGCTTCCAAGGCAACCTTGGCCTTGAATTCCTTGTCGTACCGTTTGCGCATAGCGAATCCTATGCCTCCTTGCGCTTCTTTCGCAAGAAGGGATTCGGATCCACTGTATTTCGCCTTAAAAGTGGCTCAGTTTTCGGGGCTCATTATACTGAAAGCCCAGCCCATGGGTACCAGCTCTATCAGCAATTTACATATGATTTGTCCGGCCTCTGGCATATCAGCGAAAGCCAGATGAACGCTTCGCTCAAGCGGCTGGAAAAGCGTGGCTGGATTGCTCCGGAGGAGAAGTCTCCTGCAGGTGCCGATACAGATGCAAATGCAGGGGCAGGGGTAAAGGTTGATGAGATGCCGCCGGCGCGCCAGAGCAGGCAGTGCTATTCCTTAACCGCTGCGGGTCTTGCGGCCTATGAATCGTGGCTTAGCTCCCCCAGTCCGGCCAGCCCGCGGCTCCTTAAGCTGGAATTCTTGAGAAGTATTCGTCTATTATAGCTATTACAATATTTTTTGAATTTTTTCTCTTACTTACTAATTGTTCCCTTGTCGTGGTTAATACTTTTAACTCACTATACACATCATTTGATAAATGCATATCGAAATATCCTTCCAGGTTCTTCGACATTTCGAATGGATATGATATACTCTATGTATGAAAGATTTAGATTTGTTTCAAATTGCGTTGGGCCTGGATGATAAGTGGTTCGTGGTAAAGTCGGAATTCGATCCAAAAGCCAAAAGATTGGATATTTATTTGGACTTTAAACCTAGGGAGGTATTTCCCTGCCCTGAATGTGGATTAGAGTCAAAAGTCCATGATACCAATGAAAAGACATGGCGGCATTTGAATTTCTTTCAGCACGAAGCCTATATCCATGCCAGGGTTCCTCGAGTCCGATGTCCAAAACACGGGGTGAAATTGATAGAGATTCCCTGGGCTCGAAAGCATAGCGGCTTTACAATACTCTTCGAAATGGTAATTCTATCCATGGCCGATGCCATGCCCGTCAATACCATCGCTAAACTTGTGGGGGAGACTGACAAACGGCTGTGGCGGATCATAACCTACTATGTTACCCGGGATCTGAAACAACAGGACTTATCGAAGGTTCGCCGAGTGGGTGTTGATGAGACATCAACCAAACGGGGACATAACTATGTCAGTCTTTTTGTGGATATGGATACAAAAAAAGTAATCTTCGTAACTGAAGGAAAGGATTCTTATACGCTGCAAGCATTTAAGCAACATTTGTTGAAGCATCATGGTAACCCGGATTTAATAGAGGAATTTTCTTGCGATATGTCCCCGGCGTTTATTGCTGGGATAAGGGATCAGTTTCCTGCTGCTCATATTACCTTTGACCGCTTTCATGTTATGAAATTACTGAATAGAGCGCTGGATGAAGTTCGTCGAGAAGAGCAAGCATCGGAACCCATGCTGAAGACATCGCGCTATCTCTGGTTGAAAAATCAACAAAATCTTACCGCAAAACAACGCAAGAAACTAGACTCGTTTTCAAAGCTCAAATTGAAAACAGCCCGTGCGTATCGGTTAAAGTTGGTATTTCAGCAAGCCTTTTCTTATGATGGGCAGCTTGGCACCTATGCGCTCAAGAAATGGTATGCCTGGGCTATTCGGTCCCGACTGGAGCCGATTAAACAGTTTGCTCGGATACTCAAAGACCATTGGAACGAAATTACCCGCTGGTTTGAAACTAAACTTACCAACGGACTTCTAGAAGGTCTTAACAGTCTTGTTCAAGCTGCCAAGGCAAGAGCTCGTGGTTATAGATCTACTAGAAATTTTAAGATCATGATTTATATGATTGCCGGTAATTTTGGTAGCTTATCCACTTGATTCGTCGAAGAGCCATCTTCCATCTTTGATTAATTTGGCTATTAATCCTGCATCTTTCTTGTCATTTTTACTAGGTGAGTTATCATCAAATTCTTTGCTTTTCTTCACATGATATGGATTTACTCCAACAAGATAATTTACTTGCTCGTTAGATTTCATTTGCCAAGCTAAAACCTTCCAATAATGCCCTGATGGTTCCATGCCTAAGATTACGTTGTTTAACCCTTCCTTTTGCTTAATAATTCTTATTTTTTCCTCTAACATTTTAATACCATCTATGGTATTATTAATCTTGAAAGGGCTAATCAAATCAATTCCACGATAATCAGTCATCCTAACCCAATGATTTCTTTTAGCAACATCAATACCGACAATTAGAGTGTCTTGAGAAATTCTTGAAACTTTTGGATTAACATACTTTTGTTCCATGGTATCGCCTCCTGATTTTAGTGTGATGGGGTAATTATATATTATCAGGAGGCGATACTTTTTTCAAAATCTATTTTTCCTTACAGGAATGCTTATAAATTTAAATACAGATACCCCTTGATTTTATCTTTGAGGAAATAAATCAAGGGGTTAATAAATCATGTAGTCCTATATACTTTTTGTATTCATTACCCTCATTGCATTTAATATTGCGATTATTGCCACACCCGTGTCAGCGAATACAGCTTCCCACATAGTTGCAACTCCCACCGCACCAAGTGCAAGGAATATGGCTTTAACCCCTAATGCAAACACAATGTTTTGCATCACAATTTTCCTAGTCCTTTTTGCTATTTTAATTGCAGTGACAATTTTTGATGGTTCATCTGTCATGATAACTATATCAGCTGCTTCAATTGCAGCATCAGACCCCAAGCCGCCCATTGCCACGCCAATATCAGCTCTCGCAAGTACTGGTGCATCATTGATACCATCTCCAACAAATACAATTTTCCCCTTATGAGATTTCTTAGCATCCAGAGCCTCAATTTTTTCTACCTTGTCGGTCGGTAACAATTCAGTATACACCTCGTCAATTCCAAGTTGGGTTGCTATTTTTTCCCCAACTGCCTTCGAATCACCAGTAAGCATAACAATATTTCTAACACCTAATGCCTTCAATCCTTTAATCGCATCAGCTGAATCTTCCTTCACTGCGTCAGAGATTACAATATTTCCTGCATACTTCTTGTCTACTGCAACATGTACTACTGTACCTAGAGTCTCAACTTCCTGATATTTAATGTTTTCTTTATTCATCAGTTTGCTATTTCCGACAAGAATCTCTTTACCACCAACTTTAGCCCGAATCCCATGACCTGCAATTTCCTCATAGTCTTCAATTTTAGTGATATCGACATCTTTGTTATAGGCTTTCAGAATGGATAGTGCAATTGGATGACTTGAGTGACTTTCAGCATATGCTGCATATTCAATCAATTCCTCATTTGTAAAATCACTTTGAGGGTTGATACTCACAACTTCAAATACACCCTTGGTTAGCGTTCCCGTCTTATCGAAAACAACTGTTTCCACATTGTTCAACGCGTCAAGATAGTTACTGCCTTTTACTAATATACCTCTCTTCGATGCTCCACCAATCCCTCCGAAGAAGCCCAATGGTATTGAAATTACTAACGCACATGGACAAGATATAACTAAGAACACTAAGGCTCGATATATCCATGTAGAGAAAGTTGCACCGGGGATCACCAATGGAGGTATGATTGCTAAGGCTAACGCTCCAAAGACTACAATCGGAGTATAGAAACGGGCAAATTTTGTTATAAATTTTTCTGCAGGAGCCTTCCTACTGCTGGCATTCTGAACCAGATCCAAAATTTTAGATACAGTTGAATCACCATAATCCTTTGTTACCTCTATTGTCAAAACGCCATTTATATTAATGAATCCGCTCAATACATCGTCTCCTGGCCCGACTTCACGAGGAACAGATTCCCCTGTTAACGCTGCAGTGTCAACCATTGAGTTTCCTTCTATAACCTTGCCATCGAGGGGAACTTTTTCTCCTGGCTTAACAATAATGATGTCACCTATGTTTACCTCTTCAGGAGATACTTTCCTGATCTCATCGCCAACTTTAAGATTTGCATAGTCAGGACGAATATCCATCAAAGCACTTATTGATTTTCTGGAGTGACCTACAGCTATATCCTGAAACAATTCACCTACCAGATAGAACAGCATAACTGCTACACCTTCTGGATACTCTCCAACGAAGAAAGCACCAATGGTAGCAATACTCATCAAAAAATGCTCACTGAATACCTGACCGCGGGCAATACCTTTTATTGCTCTTAAGACAACCTCTCCACCAACTATGATATAACTAATAATAAACAAGGTAAGCTCAAGCCAATTTTGGAAATTAAAGATGATTCCCACGGCAAATATTGCTCCACCGACCACAAGTCTTATGATTTCTTTTTTGTTGACACCTTCTTCTTCCTCTTCGTTATTTTCGTTTATTTTGGTCTTGGAGTTATTCTCCTCAAAAATGACCTTTACATCTGGCTCTATTTTCTTTACTATGCCTTCAATCTTCTCATTTAACTCAGAGCGGTTGACTTTCGGACTTATTTCCAGTGTTAGTTTCTTCGAAACAAAATCTACTGCAGCAAATTCAACTCCTTCTAGACCGCTTATTTCTTTTTCCATTTTAGCTGCACAATTCGCGCAGCCAAGTCCTTCAAGCATTACTATGCTTTTGTTCACCCTTTTCTTCTCTGCATCAACTATTTTAACATCCGGCTCAAGTTTATTTACAATGGATGTTACTTCTCCAAGAATTTTACCAAATTCCTTTTTATCGACCGCTTCAATTGTCAGCTTCTTAGATACAAAATCAACGGTCGCACTGTTTACACCTTCAAGGCTTTGTATTTGAGCTTCAATCTTTGCAGCACAATTCGCACAGTCAAGTCCTTCAAGTATTAATACTTTTTTATTGCTCTTGTTAACGGATTTTTCTTTCACTACCACATCCGGTTCGTGCTTGTGCACTATGGTTTTAACTTGCTGTAATATATTCTTATACTCTTGCTCTGATTCAATTTCTAAAGTCAATGTCTTGTTCATGAAGTTCATATAGGCTTTGACTCCATTTAATTTATTAACCTCATCTTCAATTTTAGCTGCACAATTTGCGCAATCTAAACCTTCTAAAATTACTTCCTTCTTTAACATTACTGACCCTCCTTTACTTACTTTCTTCTGAAATATGAATTAATCCCTGGTCAAATATTTGCTTTACATGTTCATCTTCAAGAGAGTAGAATACAGTCTTTCCTTCTCTTCTGCTCTTTACTAGTCCAGCCTGCTTTAAGACTCTTAGCTGATGAGAAATTGCTGATTGGGTCATATTTAATAAGAATGCAATATCGCAAACGCACATCTCTGATTCATCTAATGCCCAGAGTATCTTAATTCTTGTTGAATCTCCAAAAACTTTAAATAGTTCTGCTAGATCATATAGAGTTTCTTCTTGAGGCATTTTTTCTCGCACTTTATTTACAATTTCCTCATGTATTACATCACAGTCGCATCTTTCAATTGGTTGAATTTTTTTTGCCATATTTATATCACCTCTTTATCATTCAATTGAACACTTGAATAAGCTTTCATATATATTATAAACCTCAATTCTCCGTTTGTCAATAAAAACATATGAGTAATTGTTCAAGTGTGTTTATCTTTTAGCTTTACGGTCAAGACCGCCACCTCTAAGCGCAGCGTAGGTGGGTTTTAATCAGGTGGAGTAACTGATAGGAACTGTCATTTCAGTATTTTTTCGGTTTCTCGTTGAAATACGGCTTTTACCCCAAACTACGCCTATTTCCCCAGCCCAAACAACTGAACCAATCAACATTTTTCGGCAACGCCGACAGGTAAAGTTATAATTTCAGACTTTTCTGCTGTCAAGCCTTGGGTTTTTGCGGATTTCCCCAGAGCCAAAGAGTATAACTCCCCCACAAAGCCATAAAGTAACGATTTCGAGGTGTTGTCCTGTTTCGCATAATCTGCATTCTTGGGTATTATACCGTCGCCAGAGCCAGTTCAGGAGGTGCACGGGCGCATAACGTCAGTCGGGGCTCCTTTTCTTGCTGATTTGCCCATTCGATAATCTTACCAAGCTCCTTGGGATCTTCAATTATTGCCACCACTGCCATTGTTCCTTGGCATTTCGGGCAGACAAATGGATCGACCTCGTAGACTTTTTTTAACAACCGTGCCCAGCTTTGCTTGCGTATTTTTGACCAGATATCAGGTGCCTCGGTGCTTGAAGTATCCTCGGACAATATAGTAGCCCCCGTAGGGCCCTTGTTCGGGTGCGCTTTTTGCCAATTTTCCGGTGCCAGCCGGTAAATACCTGGGCGCTCTTGCCACTGCTTACGGACCTTTCCGGCATATACCCCATAACGACGAACCAATTGTACTCGCCGAGGCGGTACATGAACCACAAGTTGGTCGACGAATTCAAAGCCCTTGAAGATCTCGGATTTGCCTTTATAAAATCCCTCTGGGGAGGCTGTCCATGTTACGGTGTCGGAAACAGGATCATAGTGGATTTTCTCGGCACAGGTAGGGCCTCGAACCACATATTGTCCCAAGGCTTCACGTTCAGCCTTGCTGAACAATCTGGTTTCGCTCTCGATACTGAAACCGGAATGCTTCTAGTCTTTAAGCATGTTCACTCGAGTTTGGCCGATCAATTCTTTTCGCAAAAACAAAGATAATATTGCTGCTTGCCAGACTTTGAGCATTCCATCATCCGCTCCTATAGGCAAATAGACAAAGCGGTCATATCGGGTAAACCCACCTTCCAGAACCAGAACATGCCAATGGGGGTGGAATCGAGCAAATTCTCCGAACGACTGATAGCTGACAACACAGGCACATAGCAGTTCTTGTCCGGCTGCCAAGGAGAAAAACTCGGATAGCAGAGAGAATATAAGTTTGGACACCTCTCCAAATAGACGTTTATCGGATCTAAAGTATGGCCTGAGTATCTTGGGAATGGTAAACACGAACTGCCGGTGCGGTAAATCCAAGAGCAAGTCCTCGGCTAAATATTCAGCGTAAAGCGAGGTCCGTTTCTGGTCGCAGGATGGACAAAGGTGGAATACCTTACAGGAGAAGGGGCGAAAGTAGGAGTACCCGCAATCGGGACAACGAATACGAGCCACACCCTTGGACCAGTCAGCGCAACCGATAAACTCTTCCAGGCGCGTAAGAATGTCCTCGGGCGGCTTGGCATAAGCCTGGTAGCGTATGAGCGATTCTCGCACTATGGTCTGGATAACTCCTTCCCGATGGGGAATGTAAGTTCCCATGCCTATATATACGTAGCAAAACGGGCTTTTGCTTGCTATTGGAAGGAAAAAGAAGAAAATGAGGACTCGAGCCACTTAACAACCGGTTCGAGCGGACTCGCGGGCCAAGCCCACTCGCAGCTCAACCAGATATTATATTCATCGGATCATCCATTAACAAAAAGACCTTTCCCCTAATTTATACAGGGTTGACCCGGCTTAAACGGCATGTCGAAGGCAGCTACCTTACGGTTGTTTCGTGTGCGCAGGAGTTGATAGAGTATGGAATGACTTGGCCTGTCTATGAGGAGCGTTATTGAATGTGTTCGGGGGGGCATACGAACTGCTCTAACAAGCACAGCATTCCACCCGACTGTTCACCACTATGAAAGTAGCGTCAACTAATTTTGTCATGACAATTTCGATCGATAATCGTCGATATCTTCCATTATTACCTGGCGTTTGTTCGGTAGATACCAATAACCAACCCATTCCAATCTATGCTTAGAGAGGTGCTATGCAGAGAATATTATCAAAAATAGTTGTTTTTACGCTGATTGCAACAGTCTTGACCGGATGTTCTCCTGTTCGTCAATACATTAGTTTCTGGGAAAGCGAGCGCGAGCTTAAGGCTGCATTTGTTAAAGAGCCGACGGCTGATTTGCTGAGATCGCTGCAGCCGGGAGACAGCTTTCTGCTTGCTGGTCCTGTCCAACTGGAAAAGAAGGGCTATAAAGGGCCGGTGCTTGTCGTGGCTGTAACGGATATGTTCAAATCGCGGGAAATCGTGGCGACAAGGATTCTTCAAACGCCGGTTCTTTATTATCAGATCTACCTACCGGAGGGGAATTATGATCTCTTTTTCTTCGCCGACCTTAACGGAAACGGTTATTTCGATGCCGATGAGATGGTCGGACAGACATCGGGAAGCCCGATACATATCAGAAAGGAAGAGGTTAAAGACGGCCTGACATTCAACGGACCCGCCTTTGCGCTTGATACAAATAAATCAAAGACAACGGACCTTCCCATAAAAATTCAGTTAAGATCTAAAGACTTCGTTGTCGATTCTCTTGACGATGAAATATTCGATCCGCAATACGGGGAGATGGGTCTTTACAATCCCAAGAAATTTTTTGCCCATACACAGCGTTTTGTTTTTTCCCTCGAAAATCTAAATCCGAATAAGACGATGATTCTCTTTGTCCACGGAGTGGCGGGAACGCCACGGGATTTCAAATATCTTGTCGATGGCTTGGACCGGAACCGTTATCAACCATGGTTTTTCTTTTATCCCTCGGGGATGCCTCTGCAAAAAATGGGATCGCTCCTTGCCGATATCCTGAAGGTTTTA
>MVQR01000032.1 GCA_002067815.1 Syntrophus sp. PtaB.Bin001
TCGCTGGATGAAAAGGAAGTGAGCCGCCGCGATGCCTGGATTGCCGCTTTTTTCGAAAGCAAGCATCTCTGGCCGGACCAGTATCTCGACCATTTAACGAGGATCATTGCCACCATCGGCCGTTACGGCAATACGGTGGTTGTAGGCCGGGGGGCCCATTACATCCTCCCGCTGGAAAATATTTTCCGTGTCCGGCTGATGGCACCCCTGGAAAACCGGATCGAGCATATCATGCAGGTCCGGAACGCCACCCGTCAGGAGGCTGAGAAATACGTTCTGAAAACCGATAACGACCGGCAGGCCTTTATCCGGAAATATTTCCATACGGACATCACCGATACGAGTCAATATGACATGGTGATCAACATGCGGATCAACACAGTTGAAGGGGCTGTGGAGGCCATCAAGGCGGCCTTCCAGAAACGGAAAACTATTGCGGCTGATTCTCGCGCATCCGTGGCGTAACTGCAAAAATTCTCTAGCCCTGATTAAAAATATCAACTTCTCGGCGACAATTGTGGAAGCCGGAATTGTAGAAGAGTCGGATGGATCGGATTTACGACTTACCGACAGAGGTGAAGCGTCTATCTTATTTGTTGCATGCCGCTGTTTTATGCAGCCAAAGCTTGCCAATGGTGCGTGAACGATCCATAGAGCTGGTCTGGAAAAACTGGACAGGTGCATAGGTGAGAAAGCTGCTCTATAATGCCCCGAAGGAGGAGCAAGATATGAGCAAAAGACCGAGAAGAAATCATGCACCAGCATTCAAGGCAAAAGTGGCATTAGAAGCCCTTAAAGGCGACCAGACGATTGTTGAACTTTCGCAACGGTACCAGGTTCATCCGAACCAGATTACAGAGTGGAAGAAGCAGCTCCTTGAACACGCCGCAGACATTTTCGGTAAAGATAAGAAAACCGATCCATCCTTTGTCATAAAAGAACTTCATGCCAAGATTGGCCAGTTATCGATGGAGAACGATTTTTTATCCGGCGCGCTCGTTCGAATAGGCGACACGAGCGCAAAGCGATGATCAGCAGGGACGATACTCTTCCCATAACAAAGCAATGCCGTCTTCTGGACCTGAGCAGATCCGGATTTTACTACAATCCAAAACCGGTAAGTGCAAAAGACCTGGAACTGATGCGTCAAATCGACGAGATTCATCTGGCATTCCCTTTTTACGGGAGCCGTAAAATTCGTGACGAACTTTTGGCAAGGAAGCATAACGTGGGTCGTGACCGGGTTCGCCGACTGATGCGTCGGATGGGCATCGAGGCTCTGTATGTCAAGCCAAGACTTTCCCTGCCTCATCCTGAGCATGTAAAATATCCCTATCTGCTCCGAGGGCTTGAGATCAACCGGGCCAACCAGGTGTGGACGGCAGACATAACGTATATTCCCATGGCAAAGGGATTCTGTTATCTTGTGGCAATTATGGACTGGGCCAGCCGGATGGTTCTTTCCTGGCGTCTTTCCAATACCATGGACAGTGCTTTCTGTGTGGACGCTTTGGAAGAAGCCATCGCCAAATACGGCTGTCCTGAAATCTTCAATACGGACCAGGGCAGCCAGTTTACTGCCGAAACGTTTACTGAAGCTCTCAGTTCCAGAGGTATTGCGATCAGTATGGACGGCAAAGGCCGCTGGATGGATAATGTCTTTATCGAACGGCTCTGGAAAAGCGTAAAGTATGAGGATATTTACCTGAGGGCCTATAATTCAATGGCCGAGACAAAGAAGGGATTGGCTGCCTATTTTACTTTCTACAATGAAAAAAGATGGCACCAGAACTTTGACAGGAAAACTCCAGTTATAGTTTACTTTAATTCTCTATCGCAGAAACAGGCTGCGGCATGAAACTGAACCAAGAGCGGCTTCACACTTATGAAACCCTGTTTCCTGTCCTAATAAACCAGGCCACCTGTCATATATGCGGAAGCTGATTAAGGAACATTGGTAGGCTGTGAGCTTTCACGGCTTGCCATCCATCATTCATCGCTTCCTACGGGGCGGGGAATATACGGATCAAGATACCGAACTGTCACTACATTTTATGCGCGTCCTTTTCCCACCCTTTACTTCACTCCAGCATTTGTCAATTTTGTACATACTTCCATTGTATTTAAATACACCTACATGGCCACTATTCCATGACATGCTAGCACGGCAGGAAATGTCTCTATATCCTTTTGTTATTTTGCCCTCTAAATTAATTTCTAATCCAAACGTTTCTAAAAGAGTTCCTATTGAACTTGTGAAACAATAAGATTTTCATTATTTAACAAACGATAGTAGGATTATGGCCAAACCAGAAATCATTAAGGTAATAATCCACACTCTCATTCCGAATTTGACCACAAAATTCACAGCATCTTTCCCTTCCGTTTTACTTAATTTTCTCCACAATAAAACGCCGCCAACAGTCATTAAACTACCTACAAAGAAATATCCCATTGCAACGCTTCTCCTTTCCCATTAGATTTAGACAACTATTAAAATTCATTGCTACATTTTATGCGTTTCTTTTACACCGTCTACTGCAGACCAACATTTGGTGGCTTCCCACTTATACCGCAGCCAGTTTTTCCTAATTCAGGTCACCTGTAGGGGATCTCTTGTGAGATAGTTCTCGTTTGGCACTTAGTTGTTGTAAACTCTTGATATATTGACATGCATCACTCGCATTCCGTTCTCCTTGTGGTCAACACGTTGTACTTGAAACATAATTTCAATATTATCCCGCCTATATGTTTGTGAATAGAGACACCTCCAACCACCTGGAGAGAAAGATCCATCAAGATCACTCTCGACGAGTTTCCATCCATTTTCAGGAAGATGAAGATCCGCGATGATTTTGTCTGTCAACTGTCTTGCATGTAACAGTGCGTTCTTGCCGCGATACTCCTTGGATGAAAAAGTCATATGATAGATTTCCCCTCCTTTCTCGCACATAAAACTTACAGTATTTACATCAGGATGAAGTTTGTATGCCGGCTTTATCTCGAACATCTCTTGAGGAGCCCATTTATCTGGATGATATGGTAACTTTAATGAGGCGAGATACTTCTTACATGGTTGCCCTATTGGCAACTTTCCTGGTTGAATAATTGTTGCCAACCAATTCGTTTTGGCCGTCTTTGTTTTATCGGCTTGTGTTGATGGGATGGAGGTGGCGTCGTTAACTGAATCAATCTTTGTTGTCTTGCTCATTGTCGCAATTTGTTTTGAGTTCGTCTCTTTAGCTCTTCTTGTGGCGGACTCCTGCTTCTTAGCTTGAGTGTTAGTCTTAACCGCTGCAATTCGTTGTGGCAAAGCTTTGACAAGGTCTAATCCATGGCATCCGCCACCGGATTCCCTGCAATGATGCAATTTATTTGAATCGCTGAACACTGCTACGCTTTGCAGGTAATATTTTAACGCAGCCTCGTTGTATCCCATGCCTTCTGCCGCCTGGCCCAGAAAATAGTAACCCAGATCTTTACCATACCCTACTTTCATGACTGACTCTGCCAGCTTTTCCCATTGACTATTGTTGTACAATGAAATCATGTCGTTAAAGTTATATATCCAGCTAAGATCGCATTCCAGTGTATCGCAATCGAGATTTGGCTTTCCCGCCTTCAGATCATTCATGAACTGGGTGCGCAACTCCGGGGTGACGGTCGCATATTTCGGCGAAGCGCAAGAAATACAAATAAAAGCAACAGCAGTAAGAATAACGCCTGACAACAATCGATTCCTTTTCATTGCAGTCCTTTCGCTTGAGTATTTATTGAGTCTTTGAGGAGTTTGAATTTTTCTTCCTCTAATTTTTCGCCGTCTGCTTCTTCTTTTTTTTGACTGCCTTAGAAGCTTTGGCTGCTTTTTCTTCCTCTATTCTGGCGGCTTCCGCGGCTGCTTTTTTTTCGGCTTCCAGTTTCTCCGCAGCGGCTTTTTCCGCGGCGATTTTATCCGCGTTTGCCTTTTCGCTCGCTGCTTTTGCTTCAGCTGCCGCTTTTATCTTTGCAGCCTTTTCGGCTTCGACTCTTTCAGCTTCAGCCTTAATCTTTGCGGCTTTCTCGGCGGCAATTCTTTCGGCCTCTGCTTTTTCTGCCGCCTTTTTAGCAGCTTCCTTTACGGCCATTTCATGCTTTGCAACGGCAACTTTCAAATTATTAAAGAAATCCGTATAAAAAACAGGATCGGTAATATTGCCCTCTCTTATAACCAACGTATGATATTCGGCTCCGGTAGGGAAAATCGGTATGAGCCACAGAAGGTGCCACCAAGTGTAAGTTTTACGATGCAGGATTGTCTGTTGGCTAGCAGACAAATAGACATTTGTTTCGGCGCCCGCTATGCTTGAAATATCTGCCGAAGCATGAATATTGTAAGAAACATCACTGTCTTCCTTATCTTCCATGATTCGTACAGCTTTTATTACGCCGGATTTTGAGTCTGAATTCTCAATTGTGAAGCCTTGTTTGATGAATGTTTGTTTCACGATCGTAAAAAGAGCGTCGGTGGAATGGGGGAAGGCGCAATGATTTTGAGTTAGTGAATGTTCATTATCAAATGCCTTTGTATAATCTTGATGACTTGCACATCCAGTGAGAGCCATAATTGCCGCAAACAACAGAACTTGAAATATTTTACTGCCTGTTTTTTTCATAACCTCTCCATAACTAATTGAAATTATATATATAAAACTAACATCATCAGATGCATTGGGAAATGTGTGTTCTGCGTGAATCCACTTTGGCGGGTTGCTGTGATAAATTTATTTATTGGTATCGGGAATTTAAGAAAAAATCCTTCCGTGGCACACAACATTTTTATCGTGTTACCGTAAGAAACCTTGGAAACGGTTCCTTCAACGATTCGGATCACTGTATAGGATTGAAGGGACAGCAAAAGAATTAAAAATAGAAAAATGACGGACGCTGTTGTTGAACGGGATTTACAAGGTTCCATGGGATCATATCGAGGGAGAACGTTATTTAAAACAGCGGGAAGCCTTATACCATAAGAAAAAGATAATTGGAAAGGAATATCATCCGGAATACACCACCCAATTCAGGAAAAGCCTGTTTGCGGGTTCTTCAAGGAACATTTTATTTGGTTCAAAGTAGGCCAAAAAGGGTTAGGATCGACAGTCATCTAAAACTAAAGCATTGCTATCGATCGAGCTCTTTCCTTACTGCCAGGCCAAGTCTTTCCAGGATATAGGGTTTCCGGACATAAACTCCGGCTCCCAGTTCCTGGGCTTTCTTTACCCTTTCCGTCTGGGAGAATCCGCTTACGATGACCGCTTTCTGTGCCGGACAAATCTTCAATATTCGCTGAAAAGTTTCCAGACCGTCGATGCCCGGGTCCATGATCATGTCCAGGACAAGAAGGTCCGCCCGGTTAGACTGCAGATAAGCGATCGCCTCTTCTCCGCCGGAGGCTGCGTTGGCCCGATAACCCAAGCCTTTAAGCATGGTCAGCGCGAGATCCCTTTGTTCGGAGCTGTCGTCCACAACCAGGATGGTTTCTCCCCGGCCGAGATAGGATTCGGGCGGCGCGGCTTTTCTGTCTTCTGCCTTTTCCTCTCTTGTAACGGGGAAATATAGCGTGAAGGTCGTTCCCTTTCCTTCTTCGCTGTGCACATCGATATAGCCTTTGTGATCCTTAACCGTTCCCCAGACAACGGCCAATCCGAGGCCCGTGCCGCTGCGTCCCATAACCTTTTTCGTGTAGAAGGGTTCGAAGATCTTGTCGATATCCTCGGCGGAGATGCCGCTGCCCGTGTCCGATACCATCAGGACGGCATAATCTCCCTCCTGCATCGCATCGTACCCGCGGATCGGTTTGTCCAAATAACGGTTTGCGGTCCGGATCGTCACTTTGCCGGAACCGGAGACGGCCTCTGCGGCGTTAGAAACCAGATTCATAACCGTTTTTCCCAGATGAACAGGCGAACCTTTGATATTCAGAAGCCCCTCTTCAAAATCGGTCGAAATCTTTACCAGCGGATAATTGATTTGCAAATCCTCGAACTCCGGTGTTTTCAGATAATCGGTAATCACCTGATTCAGATCGACCACTTTTGAGACGGTCACCCCTCTTCTTGCCATGGTCAAAAGATCCTGGACGATTGCGGCGCCTCTTACGCCGGCTTTCTGGATGTTCTGGGCGTACTTTTTCAGGAAAGAATCTTCCGGAACCTGCTCCGCAAGCATTTCCGAGTAGCCGACGAGTATCCCCAGAACATTGTTGAGATCGTGGGCCACGCCGCCCGCCAGTCTGCCGAGTCCTTCCATCTTCTCGGCGCGGTTCAGGCGCTCCTGCAGTCTTTTCCATTCCGAATTGTCCCGGATACATTCGATGGCGGCGAAGACTTCTCCCCGGGAATCCCGCAAAACGGATGCAGTGGCGGAGAGATGAACATCACCGGGCGGCAGGGCGGGGGTGAAGGATTCCCCGAACAGAATGTCGCCTACCTGCTGAATGGCCGTATAATGTTTTTCCATCATCCTGTCGGGGTGGAGGGCCAGATCGATGAGAATGGGCCTTCTTTCACCGTAGAATGGCAGGGCGTATTCATACTCGCCTTTGCCGAGCATATCTTCCGCCTTGATCCCCGTCATGGCCTCTATCGCCTTGTTCCAGGCGATGACTCTGCCTTCTCTGTCGATTACAAGAGTGGCGTCAGGAAGGAAATTGATGATATCCAGCAATTGCTGGTTCTTGGAAATCAACGCTTCTTCTGCCCGCTTTCGTTCGGTGATGTTGAGAAGCGAGGCGATGCTTTTCTTCGTACCTGGGATCATGTCGACACGGAGGGCGATATTCTTGATGCTGCCGTATCTATCGACAAAGCGGAACTCATACTTTCTTCGGGTGGCCTTTGCATCCGTCCTGCGCAGGCGGTGCTGCGTCAACATTCTTTCCAGATCGTCAGGAAAGATGAATTCCGTCCAGGACTTTTTCCCTTCGATGTCTTCTTTGCGATAGCCGGACAATTTTTCAAACTCCGTATTGGCGAGACTGATAGTCGTGTCTTCCTCCAGGACGATGATCGATGTGCCCGTATTTTCGAATATCGTCCGATATAAAGTTTCCGACTGTCTCAGTGCTTCCTCGGCCCGCTTATACTTGGTGATGTCTTCGGAAAAACCCTCATAATAGATAGTTTTACCTGTGGAATTGCGAATGGCGCGTACGCTCTGGAATATCCAGAAAGTGCCTCCGTCCTTTTTGTGCATTTCCGCTTCAAAATCCGCCTGGTTCTGTTGTTCAATGACCGAAAGCCAGCTATCGCGGGTTTCCGGTTCAACATAGAGCTGTTTGACGTTGCTTACCGAACGAATCAGCTCTTCCGGCGATTCATAACCGTACATGCGGGCCAAAGCGGGATTGGCATCGAGAAAACCGCCGCCGGGCGTGGTGCGGAAGATCCCTTCAATGGCGTTTTCAAAAATTCCGCGGAATTTTCCTTCCGCTTCCAGCTCTTTTGCAAATCCTGCATTGATCTTGTTCGTGTTCATATGTCGAATATTCTTAATCCTTGTCTGTCCGATAATTTTGGAAATTGGTTAAATGAAATGAAAGGCCCCTTGAAAAAAGAGCTCTCCTATATATGCTTTCAAATAATATTCCAAGCAGATTTGACGCGGTGGAAGGGAACGGCGCAGTGCAATAAAGGGGACGACAGGATGTCGGCCGATTTGCGATCTAAGGAATGCAGCCCTTGAGGATCGGACTTTTGAACGGGAAACAGGGTGTGCTTCAGGGAAGGCGGGAGAAATGTTCCCACTCCTTGATGGCTGCAAGAACTTCCTCCGCGTTGCCGGCCAGCTGCAGCATTTGAACAAGTTGTCGATTCTGCAGGATGTGAGCGGCTAAGGCCAGGATTGAAACCTGGATATCGGGTTGTTCCAGGGGCGTAAGACTGAGGAATACATAATCCACCTGTTTTTCCGTAACGACATCGCTTATTCCTCTCCGGGTTAAGCCCAAGGAGACAAGAGGACTGTCCAGACCGGCTATCCGTGCGTGAGGAAAGGCAATTCCCTCGTTGAAGAATGTTGACCCCTCCGCTTCCCGGTCCCGGACTGCATGGAGAAAGGCGGCGATGTCCGAGAAGCGATCCTGTCCGCACGCCGCCCGGACCAGGATTTCCAAAACTTCGTTCTGAGTGGCCGGTTGTTCCCAGAAGACAATTCCGCCGACATCCAGCAGGGTGCCGATCGACAGGGGGGGCGCTTCTGGTTTTTTTTGCGGAGGCGCTGGCAATGCTTCCGTCGAAAACGGCGGCCCTTCTTCCGGAAGGGCGACGCCGGAAGAGACGGCTGCTGCTTCGGGCGGTCGGGTATCGAGTACGACGATTGTTGCCCCCCGGGATTTTTCCATTAGCTTTTCCGCAATACTCTTTCTTCCCAGCAGTCTTTTCCAGAAGGGAAGGGGCGCCGGAGATCCCATAACGATATGGCTCACCCGGTATTCCCGGGCGAAGCGGAGAATGGCTTCGGCGATGTCTTCTCCTCTGTAGGTAAAAACCATCGCCCCGAGCTCCTTTGCAAGCGTCAGCGTTCCGGAGACCAGGCGTTGCGTCTGCGCATCGATTATCGTGGATTCTTCCGATGGGGTCTGCACATAAACGGCGTACCAGTTTCTGTTAAGCCGTCCCGCCAGTCGCGAGGCGAAGCGGAGCAGCTTCCCGCTGTTGGGGCCGCGGGAACTCAGGCAGACCATGATCTGGTCGGGCACGATGACATCGTCTTCCGGTTCCGTGTCATGCCTTTTCAGATCGATCTGCGCTGCCATTTCCCGCAGGGTCAGTTCCCTAAGATTCTCCAGGTTGCCCGTCCGGAAAAAGTGATCGAGGGCGACTGGAATCCGCTCCAGTGTATAAACCTTTCCTTCCTTGAGGCGTTCCCGCAGATCTTCCGGTGTAAGATCCACGTTAACTATCTGATCCGCTTCGGCAAGGATGCTGTCCGGCAGCCGCTCCCGCACCTTCACTCCGACGGCCTTTTCCACGGTATCATAGAGGCTTTCCAGATGCTGGACATTCAGGGTGGTCATGACATGAATCCCGGCCGCCAGCAGATCCTGAACATCCTCGTAGCGCTTGGCGTTCCGGCTTCCCGGGGCATTGGTGTGGGCCAGTTCGTCCACCAGTGCCACCTGGGGTTTCCGGCGGAGAACGGCATCCACATCCATTTCTTCTATCGTGATCCCGTGATAGGGCTGAACGAAACGGGGAATGATTTCCAGTCCTTCCAGCAGTTTTGCCGTCTCGGCCCGCCCATGGGTTTCTACGAGTCCGACGACCACGTCGATCCCTTCCTGCTGCAGGCGATGGGCCTCCTGGAGCATCTGCCAGGTCTTGCCGACGCCCGCCGCATAGCCCAGATAGACCTTCAGCCGGCCTCGTTGGGCGCGGCGGATCATTCTCAAAAAGGCATCTGCCCGGTTGGAATCAGAGTTCATGTTCCGTTACCGCCTTCCATCCAGTTCCAGATTGAGCATTAGCACGTTTACCCGGGGTTCCCCCAGGAGGCCCAGATCGCGGCCGATTGTGGCATCGGCAATCTCTTTCCGGAGACCGGATTCATCCAGTCCCCGTGTTTTCGCCACCCGCCTTGCCTGAAGCAGGGCGTTTTTCAAGCTGATGTGCGGATCAAGACCGCTGGCCGAGGCCGTTACAGCATCCACCGGAATCGGAATTTCCGATCCGAGACCATTCTCAAGCCGGTAGTCGGCGATGCGCTTCTTTACCGTGTCGACCAATTTCCTGGAAGTCGGTCCCAGATTACTGCCCCCGGAACCGGCGGCGTCGTACCCCTTCCCGGCCGCCGAGGGACGGGGATGGAAATAAGCCGGTCCGGTAAACCCTTGGGCCAGCAGAGCGGAACCGGTAACGGCGCCTCCTTTTTGAACAAGCAGCGAGCCGTTGGCCTGCAAGGGAAAAAGTCCCTGTGCCAGTGACCATACGGCCAGGGGATAGGCGCCGCAGAGAAGTACAACCAGAACGGCAACCGCCGACAGGGCGATCCGGAGTTGCACCAGGATTTCTTTCAGCATCGTTTTCTCCTCGCTTCCTTTTCAGACCAGATGCAGAGCTGCAATAAGCAGGTCGATCAGTTTTATCACCACAAAAGGGGCAAGCAGGCCTCCTAAACCGTATATGAACAGATTCCGCCGCAGCAGGACCGCCGCCCCCAGGGGTTGGAAGGCGACCCCGCGCAGGGCCAGGGGAATGAGGGCCACTATAATCAGGGCATTGAAGATCACGGCGGAAAGGATGGCGCTCTGGGGCGAGGAGAGGCCCATGATGTTCAGCGGTGCGATAACGGGAAAAAGGCCGATGAGCATGGCGGGGAGGATGGCGAAATATTTCGCCACGTCGTTGGCGATGCTGAAGGTTGTCAATGCGCCGCGGGTCATGAGCATCTGTTTGCCGATTTCCACGATCTCGATGAGCTTGGTGGGATTGGAATCCAGATCCACCATGTTGCCCGCTTCCTTGGCCGCCTGGGTGCCCGTATTCATTGCCACGCCCACATCAGCTTGAGCGAGAGCGGGGGCGTCGTTGGTGCCGTCGCCCGTCATGGCCACCAGGTGGCCGGCGGCCTGTTCCCTGCGGATCAGGGCCAGCTTGTCCTCCGGCCGGGCCTCGGCCAGAAAATCATCCACCCCGGCTTCTCCGGCAATGGCCGCCGCGGTAAGGCGATTGTCGCCGGTGATCATCACCGTGCGGATTCCCATGGCCCGGAAGCGTTCAAACCGGTCCTTCAAACCTCCCTTGACGATGTCCTTCAGATGAATGACGCCCAGTACTCGCTCCTCTTCTGCGACTATCAGGGACGTTCCTCCGGAACGGGCAACCCGGTCGGCCGCCTCGACCACCTCCGGGGGAAAATCCCTTCCGAGAAATGTCCGGATAGCATCGGGAGCCCCTTTCCGGATTCGGCGGTTCTCGATATCGATGCCGCTCATGCGGGTCTGTGCCGTAAAGGCGACGAATTGCGCCTGAGGCATTTCACCGATGGAACGACCCCGCAGGCCGAACTGCTTTGCCAGCACGACGATGCTCCGCCCTTCCGGAGTCTCGTCGGCCAGGGAAGCCAGTTGCGCCGCATCGGCCAAATCCTGCAGTGCGATCCCCCGTGCGGGCAGAAATTCCGTGGCCTGGCGGTTCCCCAGGGTAATCGTGCCGGTCTTGTCCAGCAGGAGGACATCCACATCCCCCGCCGCCTCGACGGCCCGGCCACTCATTGCCAGGACGTTTTTCTGCACCAGCCGGTCGATTCCGGCGATGCCGATGGCGCTGAGCAGCCCGCCGATGGTGGTGGGGATCAGGCAGACCAGCAGCGCGGCCAGCACGGTCAGGGAGAAGGACAATCCCGAATAGAGTCCGAACAACTTAAGCGTCATGATCACTACGAGAAAGATGAGCGTCAGGGCGGAAAGCAGAATGGTCAGAGCTATTTCATTGGGAGTCTTCTGGCGTCGGGCTCCTTCCACCAGGCCGATCATCCGGTCGAGAAAACTTTCGCCGGGATTGGCCGTAACGACCACCCGGATCCGGTCCGAAAGGACGCGGGTACCGCCGGTTACGGCGCTGCGGTCGCCGCCCGCCTCGCGGATCACAGGCGCCGATTCGCCCGTAATGGCTGATTCGTCCACCGTGGCCACTCCCTCGACAATCTCTCCGTCGGCGGGGATCGTTTCGCCTGCGGCAACGAGGACGACATCCCCTTTGCGCAGTTGTTCCGCCGGAACCTTTTCGATGGCGCCCAGGGCGGGAAGGCGATTGGCCATGGTCTGGGTGCGCGTCCGGCGCAGCGCGTCGGCCTGGGCCTTACCCCGGCCTTCCGCCATCGCTTCGGCGAAGTTGGCAAAAAGCACCGTAAACCAGAGCCATACGGCAACCTGAAGTCCGAAGCCCAGCGGTTCCCCTGCCGGACGGAAGAAGAGTCCCATTGTCGTCAGAAGGGCTCCCACCTCAGTTACGAACATTACCGGGTTTTTCATCATGGTCCGGGGGTGAAGCTTCGGGAATGAGGCTGCTGATGCCTGGAAAAGAATCCGACGATCGAACAGGGAATGATTTTTTATAGCCATCTTCTGTTTCCCCTTTCCTTCTCAGTATTTAAAATAGTCTGCCTGAACCGGTCAGGAGAAAATGTTCGACGATCGGTCCCAGTGCCAGCACGGGGAAAAAGGTCAAGGCGCCGACGATGAGAACGGTGCCGACGAGCAGGACAACGAAAGTTAAACCGGATACCGGGAAACTTCCCACATTGGGAGGCGTCAGTTTCTTTTTTGCCAGATTTCCCGCGAGGGCCAGAACGGGGATAATAACGAGAAAACGGCCGACGAGCATGGCGATGCCCAGGGTGGTGTTCAACCAGGGGGTGTCGGCGGAAAGTCCCGCAAAGGCGCTGCCGTTGTTGCCAGTCGTCGAAGTGAAGGCATAGAGAATCTCTGACAGGCCGTGCGGTCCTGAATTGTTTAGCCCTGCTACGCCCCAGACGCTGACGGCCGCCCAGGAGGTGAAACCGAGGATTGTAATACAGGGAATCAGGATGGCCAGGATGCTTACCTTCACATCGTAAGCTTCGATCTTTTTTCCCAGATACTCCGGCGTCCGTCCCACCATCAGACCCGCCAGAAAAACGGTTACCACGACAAAGAGGAGCATGCCGTAGAGGCCCGCACCGACGCCGCCGAAGATGACTTCGCCCAGCTGGATGTTCAAAAGGGGAATCAGTCCGCCCAGAGGGGTAAAGG
>MVQR01000033.1 GCA_002067815.1 Syntrophus sp. PtaB.Bin001
GCCAGGGCATCGCTCGGCCGTACGTCTTCTATGCTATTGAGAAATAATAGAGTTCTGACGATAAAAGGGAGGAGATTTTCTGTCAAGGGAAAATGAGTAATTTATTGTATAAAGATTAAATATTTCCATGATCGATAAAAAAATGAGATTTCCCCGGGCTGTTTTGGGGGATATAAAGAATACCTTTCCGATGATATAGAAAATTAGAAATAACAGTAAGATCCGGGAGGTTATTTGGAGAAAAGATATGAATCCTTTTTGTATCGTGACAGCGTTCAAACCCAGCGGTGATCAGCCCCAGGCCATACAAAAATTGGCCGAAGGTTTGCGGCAGGGACTGCCGCATCAGGTTTTGATGGGCGTGACCGGTTCGGGTAAGACTTTTACCGTTGCAAAAGTGATTGAAGCCGTTCAGAGGCCCGCCTTGATCATTGCTCATAATAAAACCCTTGCCGCCCAGCTCTATGGGGAATTCAAAACTCTGTTTCCCGACAATGCGGTGGAGTATTTTGTAAGTTATTACGATTATTACCAGCCGGAAGCTTACATCCCAAGTACGGACACTTATATCGAGAAAGATTCTTCCATCAACGAAGACATAGATAAACTGCGCCATTCTGCTACCCATTCGCTTCTGGAACGGCGCGACGTGATCATCGTAGCAAGCGTCTCCTGCATTTATGGCCTGGGTTCGCCTGAAGCCTATCACGGGCTTCTTCTTGAGTTGGAAACCGGGATGGAGCTATCCAGAGAAGCGATGCTGCGAAAACTTGTGGAGATTCAATACGAGCGTAACGATGTCGACTTTCACCGGGGAACTTTCCGCGTTCGCGGCGATGTCGTGGAGATTTTTCCGCCCTACGAGGAGGAACGGGCAATAAGGGTGGAATTTTTCGGAGATGAGGTGGATGCCTTGTCTTTCATCGATCCTCTGCGAGGCCGGAAACTTCAAACTCTTGAGAGAATCGCCGTTTATCCCGGAAGTCACTATGTAACTACCAGAGACAACCTGAATCGAGCCATTGCTGCTATACGCGAGGAACTACAAGACAGGCTTGCGGAATTGCGGGCGGCAGATAAACTCCTTGAAGCCCAGCGTCTGGAGCAGCGGACAAATTTTGACATAGAGATGATGGAGGAAATGGGATATTGCCAAGGCATTGAAAATTATTCCCGCCATCTGACGGGAAGAGCCCCTGGTGAACCGCCGCCCACCCTGGTGGAATACCTGCCGAAAGACGCCGTGATCATTATTGATGAGAGCCATGTGACGATTCCCCAGTTGATCGGGATGTACCGCGGCGACCGTTCAAGAAAGGAAACACTCGTAAATTTCGGGTTCCGTCTTCCTTCGGCCTTGGATAACCGTCCCTTGAGATTCGAGGAATATGAAAAGTTTCCCCAACAAAGGCTTTATATTTCTGCGACACCGGCGGAATATGAGCTGAACAAGACAGGACGCCGGGTTGTGGAACAGATCATCAGGCCCACGGGGTTGATGGACCCGGAAATCATCGTCCGTCCCGTTTCCGGACAGGTTGAAGATCTGCTCGCTGAAATTCGCAGGCGAGCTGAGAAGAAAGAACGTGTGCTTGTGACCACGCTTACAAAAAGGATGGCGGAAAATCTGTCGACATATTACGAACAGTTGGGTGTGAAAGTAAAATATCTTCATTCCGATGTTCAGACACTGGAGCGCGTGAGCATCATCAGGGACTTGAGATTGGGAGAGTTTGATGTTCTAGTCGGCGTAAATCTCCTGAGGGAAGGACTTGACATTCCGGAGGTATCGCTTGTTGCGATTTTGGATGCCGACAAAGAGGGGTTTCTCCGTTCGGAGCGATCCTTGATTCAAACCAGCGGCAGGGCCGCCCGTAATGTGGATGGACAGGTCATCATGTATGCCGACACCATTACCAGATCGATAAAAGCCTGCCTTGAAGAAACGAGTCGTCGGCGAAAACTTCAGGAGCAGTATAACAGAGAGCATTCCATTACTCCGGAATCCATAAAGAAATCTATAGACAATATTCTCGGTTCCATTTACGAAGCTGATTACGCGTCGGTCCCTGTCATTTCCGAGGAAAAAGCGGTATATTTATCGGATGCGGAGCTGGAAAAAACAATCCGCAATCTGAAAGGGGAGATGAAGGCTGCGGCAAAGGTGTTGGAGTTTGAAAAAGCGGCGCGCTTGCGGGACCAGATCAAAGCCCTTACTGATTTGAAACTGGAAGCAGGTGGAAACGAAACGTGATGAGGTGCTATCGCATCATAATGAATCGCTGCTCTGCTTTGGGAACATACCATTTGATGAAATTATGACCGATGCCGAGCGGGGCAAGCTCGATGCCTCGGAAACGTGACTGAACGATGGGCAGAGCATCGGGTACATAAAGAAAGTTGTAAGGCTGTTCTTCCGCCAAAATTTCCTGGATTCGGTTGTAGCATCTTTTCCGCTCTTCAATATTGAAGGTGCTTCTACCCTTTACCAGGAGCTTGTCTACTTCTTCATTTTTGAAGGAAATAAAATTCAATTCCTGTGGACCGGTCTTGCTGGAATGCCAGACATCATAAAGGTCGGGATCGAGGGGAATCGTCCAACCGAGAATAGTGGCGTCAAAGCGGCGCTTATTGATGAAATCGTTGACGAACGCCGCCCACTCAACCACCCGGATCTTAACTTTAATGCCGATTTCCGCGAGGCGACGCTGGATGATTTCGGCGCATTTACCCCGGACTTCATTGCCTTGGCTGATCAAGAGTTCAAACTCAAAAGTCTTGCCGTCCTTGTCCACGAGACCGTCGCCGTTCCGGTCCTGCCAGCCCGCTTCGGCGAGAAGGGCGCGAGCCTTTTCCGGATCGTAAGGGTAGGTCCTGACATTAGGGTTGTAGGCCCAGGTGCCGGGTTTGAAGGGGCCGGTCGCGGGCTTTCCCAGTCCCATCAGTACGCCACGGATGATTTCATCCTTGTCGACAGCCATTGCCATAGCCTGACGCACCCGCTTGTCGGCAAAGAGCGGATTTTTCAGATTGTAGCCGACAAAAGTGTATCCAAATGAGAGATAACGAAATTTGTTGTAGTTATTTCGAAATAAACGGCTCTCCGTCTGCCGGGTATACTGCAACGGTGTTAATCCCATTCGGTCGATGCCGCCGGCGCGCAGTTCCAGAAACATTGTAGCCATATCGGGTATGATACGCAGGATATATCCGTCGATATATGGCCTGCCTTCAAAATAATCCGGGTTGTAAACAAGGACAATCTTCTGACCGGTTACCCATTCCTTGAATTTGTAAGGTCCTGTCCCGATCGGTTTCCGTGCGAGAGGCGTCCTCGTAATGTCTTTGCCTGCAAGGAGGTGTTTGGGAAGAATAGCACTGCCCCAGCTCATCAGCGCGGGAGCGAAAGGCTTGTCATAAGTTGCTCGAAAAGTATAAGTATCAAGCATTTCAGCCTTTTTCACCTTAAGAAAATCTCCAGAGTAGGCTGTAGGAGTTTTAGGGTCAATGGTAAGTTGATAGGTAAAGAGAACATCTTCTGCAGTGAAGGGATGACCGTCATGCCATCGGACACCTCGACGAAGATGGAAGGTGATGACAAGTCCATCGCGGGAGATTTCCCATGATTCTGCTAGATCACCGACAATATTCAAATCCTTGTCGTATTTTACGAGTCCGTTGTATATAAGGTTGGCGACATCGTGAGAGGTTGAGTCTGAAGAGAGAAGGGGAATCAGATTACTGGCATCTCCCGTAGAGCCATCAACTATAATGTCGCCATAGGCCGGTTTTTGTGAAGACTGACGCTGAATATGCAGGGGAGAGCTATCAGTCCCGCTGCACCCTGCAAAAACTATCGATATCAGGAAAAGCCAGCATAAAATGTGGCAAAATTTGGAAGATAACATGTCGGGAGAAATAACGTAGAGTGGTCTTTTTTGCAATAAAATTAAAACTCGCCTTTAGCCTTGACAGATATATTTGCTTATTTTAAAGATATCGCGTTTTTTGATGATCTTCATCATTTTCTGTGATTATAGGCATAAAATATTTCACACCTGATTATTTTCCTGCCGGATGTATAATGCCTCTTCAAGTCGATCCGGGTCGGAATACAAAACGCTGCTTTTTCAATTTCTCAATGCTGAAGGAGGCCTGGAACAAATGCTGAATCATGATAATCTTGAAAAATATGCGGATGTATTGCTCTGGGGTTTAAGGACTGCACGAAAGGAAAGATTCAAGAAAGGGGATATCATTCTTATTCAGTTCGATCCGCCGGCGCTGAGACTGGCTGAAGCCTTGTATTCCAAGCTGATAGACCAGAGGATGAATGTCCTCCAGCGTATGAGTTTGACATGCAGAATGGAGCATTCATTTTATTCCCGTGCTAATACGCGGCAGCTCGTCTTTATTCCACCGGGAGAAAAGGACCTCTATGCTCATCTGAACGGCAGAATTTACTTGCATGCACCGGAATCGCTAACTCACCTGTCAGATGTCGATCCTTTCGTCATTGCCAAGGCTCAGGTTTCACGAAAACCTCTGCGGGATATCTTCAACGAACGCGAAGAGATGGGTGCTTACGCGTGGACGCTCTGTACGGTACCCACCGATGAAATGGCAAAACAGGCCGGTATGTCACTTGAGGATTATACCGCCCAATTGATTAGAGCCTGTTATCTCGATGAAGATAAACCGGTGGAAAAATGGTCGGCAATCTACAAGGAAGTAGGCGAAATCAAAGCTTGGCTTAACAGCCTGTCAGTCCGGTCTTTTTTCATTTCCTCGGACAATGTGGATTTGCGGATAACTCCCGGTGAAAAGCGTAAGTGGATCGGGATATCGGGACACAACATCCCCAGTTTCGAAATCTTTCTTTCTCCCGATTGGCGGGGAACCGAAGGAACATATTACGCCAACCAGCCTTCCTTCCGAATGGGCAACTACGTCGAAGGCGTTAAACTCCGCTTTGAAAAGGGAATCGCAGTTACCATTGAAGCGCAGAAGGGTGAAGAATTTGCCGTCAAGCAGCTTGCCATGGACAAGGGGGCGGGACAGGTGGGCGAATTTTCTCTGACTGACCGTAGGTTTTCTAGGATTAACCGTTTTATGGCGGATACCCTTTTCGATGAAAATTACGGTGGGGATTACGGTAACTGTCACATTGCCGTGGGATCTTCATATTCTGACACTTATGACGGCAATCCGGCTGAACTTGACAAAAAAAAGAAGAAGGCGCTGGGGTTCAACGATTCGGCTCTGCACTGGGACCTGGTCAACACGGAAGCGAAAACTGTTACGGCGGAGCTGAAAACGGGAGAAAAGGTTCTCATATACGAAAACGGTGAATTCCGCTATTAAGTAGTGAAATATAAATCAAGACGATGCAGACCTTCCTGCCATTTTCCGATTTCTGCATTTCTCTAAGCATCCTCGATTCAAAAAGGCTTGGAAAACAACGGGTAGAGGCATTCCAGCTTATTAGAGCAATTACCGTCGGTACAGGTTGGAGCCGACATCCTGCCGCCAGAATGTGGTTCGGCTATGCGAACGCCCTGAAACTCTATTACAACCTAGCTATCGAGGAATGGGTGAGGCGCGGATTTCGCAACAGAATGAAAAAAATGGAAATTGACGGGGAGGTTGTTCTACCCCCCTGGATTGGTGATGAAAAATTTCATGCGTCGCACCGATCAAATCTATTGCGTAAAGACCCATTATATTACGGCCAGTTCGGTTGGCTTGAAGAGCCTAACCTTCCCTACGAATGGAACCAGGATAAATGGCGGAATCAGTAGGGAAATGTCTGAGAAAAATCATTCTTTACGGCCGGAACAAAATTAACTTCTATATATCTAAATGTATAATACTGAAATTCCAGGGAAATCGACAATCGATAAGGTCTTCCGGAGACTGATGCCCTTCCTTGGGCTGCTTTACATTGTCTCTTTTCTGGATCGGGTAAATGTCGGCCTGGCTGCATTGTCAATGAATAAGGAACTTGGCTTCAGCAATGCTGTTTATGGCCTTGGAGCGGGGATATTTTTTATCGGCTATTTCATAATGGAAATTCCCGGCAATCTGATCATGGCAAAGGTCGGAGCGAGGCTGTGGATTGCGAGAATTCTTCTGACATGGGGAATAATCTCCGGTCTCACCGCCCTGGTTGCCACCCCGATTCAATTTTATCTGGTAAGATTCCTTCTTGGGGTAGCCGAAGCCAGTTTTTTCCCTGGAATAATTTATTATCTAAGCACATGGTGCCGTTCGGAAGACCAAGCCAAGGCTGTAGCATTTTTCATGATGTCCTTGCCGGTGTGCAATAACGTGGCAGCGCCGCTTTCGACATATTTGCTCGGGATCGACTGGATGGGCTGGTCGGGATGGCGATGGCTTTTTATACTGGAGGCCCTGCCCGCGGTTCTCCTGGGATTGATAACTCCCTTTTATCTTACCAACAAACCATCTGAAGCCACATGGCTCAAAGAAGAAGAGCGAAATTGGCTGGTAAATACCTTAAATAAAGAACAGGAAGCGATACGGCGGCGCAGGAAATATTCCGTTCTTCAGGCATTTGCCGATAGAGATATTCTCATTCTTTCTGCGATCTATTTTCTATGGGTATGTGGATTTTACGGCATCACTCTCTTTTTGCCGATTCTGGTTAAGTCGCTGTCGGTTTCAATCAGCAACCAGAAAGTGGGGCTGTTGATAATGGTACCGTACATCTTTGGATTCCTCGCCATGTATTTTGTCGGTCGACATTCGGACAAAACCGGCGAACGCCGCTGGCATACGTTTTTAGGCATGATCATGACCGCGGTCGGATTGGGCGGAAGTGTGCTTTTTTCAAATATCAGCATTTTCATATCGATGTTCTTTTTCACGGTTGCAGTTATGGGGGTGTATAGCTCTTTTGGTCCTTTCTGGGCTATTCCATCATCCTTTTTAACTTCAAGCGCTGCAGCCGGTGCAATAGCTATGATCAACAGCATCGGCAATCTGGGCGGATTTGTCGGCCCATATGCAATGGGCTGTATCCGTGATGCAACGGGTTCTTTTGAAGGAGGAATTGTATTCTTGGTTGTGTGCCTTCTGCTTGCGGCGTTATTTCTGGTATTGCTAAAAAAGGTGGGGAAGAGTTATGAGTGTGCCGTAATCAAAGTGGAAGTCAAATAATATTTTCAGTGTTATCAGTATGAACCATTGATAAGAAATGATCATTTTTCCCTAGCAGTAAGTTCCTCCGCCAGGGCAACCCATCCTCCTCCCATAGCCTTGTAAATATTAACGAGAGATATAAGTAGTGAAGTGCGATATGACGCGTAGTTGAGTTCGGCCGGGAATAACTGTTCCTGGGCTTGGAGGACTGTTGAATAGGGGACATAGCCACCGTCGTACTGAAGCTGGGCCAACCGGGTATATTCTCGCGCCGCATCTACAAGACGCTTCTGGGCCTCAAGCTGTTCGCCTATCTTAGTGCGGGTGGCAAGGGAATTTTCCACATCGGCGAAGGCATTCTGGATGGAAGATTGATAGGCCAAAAGAGCCGCTTCATGGGCGGCTTCAGCCTGCTTTACCTGGCCGTAAACGGCCCCACCCCTAAAGATCGGTCCTGTAATGGAGCCACCATAACTCCAGGTGCGGGCCGGCCCCTTGAAGAGATCTGATAGCTCAGAACTTGAGTTTCCATAACTGCCGGTAAGAGAAATGGTTGGAAAATAAAGGGCTCTTGCCGCACCGATCTCTGCATTGGCGGCAATCAGGTTCTGCTCGGCCTGCAGGACATCGGGACGGCGTTCCAGCAATTGTGAGGGCAGTCCGGCGGGGACGGATGGCAAGTCGAGATCATTAAGTAGACGACCGCGGGAAATAGGACCCGGATTACGGCCGAGAAGTATGGAAAGGGAGTTCTCGATTTGTACGATCTGAGATTCGATTTGTGGAATCGTCGCTGCTGCCGTTTCATAACGGGTGAGCGCCTGTTCGACCGTCATCTTGGAAACCTGACCGTATTTAAACTGGAGTTCAAAAAGACGTACTGATTCGCCGTAGGATGTCAGGTTTTGCCGGGCGATGGCAAGTTGTTCATCGAGGCCGCAGAGCTGCAAGTAATTCGTCGCTACCATAGAAACGAGCGAAAGTATCGTGCCGCGCCGCGCTTCTTCTGAGGCTAGTAGATTGGCTCGGGCCGCCTCTGTTGCTCTCCGTATGCGCCCCCAAAGATCTATCTCCCATGTCGCTCCGGCGAATACGGAAAAGCTGTTACGGGGATTGTCAAGGTATGTCCAAATTAGTGAACCGCCGCTTTCACTGCTTCGTTCCCGGGTAGCGCTGCCGCTGTAACTGAGCTGAGGAAACAGAGGGGATCTGGTCTGAATCAGAACGCCGGCTGCCTGCTCGATATTAGCGGCGGCGATTTTCACGTTTTTGTTGTTGGCAAGGGCTTCGTTAATGAGTTTATTGAGATTCGGATCATGAAACTGTTCCCACCAGGCGGTATTCGCAGTATCCACAGCATCTTTTGTTTCATACCGATAGTTATCCGGCGTTTTTACAATTGGTCTTGAGTAATTCGGACCGATCATGCAACCGACAAGGAGAATCGTATTCAGGATTACTAACAGAAGGCGCATTTCATGTCTCCTCAATCTGCTGAGGTGAAGATTTGGCGGCAGTCTTTCCTGCGGCATCTTTTTCGGTTTCAGGAGGAAAGACTTTCTTCTTCCCGATGCCTCTCTCATGGAGGCGATCGAAGAGATAGAAAAACAACGGCACATAAAGCATTGCCAGTGTCGTCTCACCTATCATTCCCCCGATTATGCCCGTGCCGATGGAGTGTCGGGCATTAGCGCCGGCACCGACGGCAAGAGCAAGGGGCAGTACGCCGAATATGAAGGCCAGCGAAGTCATAATAATGGGCCGCAGTCTTTCTTCGCCGGCCTGGATCGTTGCCTCCATAATGGATAATCCTTTCTTGCGAAGTTCGACTGCGAAAGTAACTCTCAAGACGGCATTCTTGGCTCCCAAACCGATGAGAACAAGAAGTCCGATCTGGAAATAAACGTCATTATTAAGTCCGCGCAGCCAGTTCAAAATAAGGGCACCGAGTATGCCGAAGGGAACAGCCGTCATGACGGAACCGGGCAGGGTCCATGATTCGAACTGGGCGGACAGCACCAGAAAAACGATTATCAAGCCGAAGACAAAAGCAAGGGCAGAAGTCCCTCCCGATTTTTTTTCCTCATAGGCCATTCCGGACCAGGAAAAGTCATAGCCCTGAGGTAGTATTTCGTGCGCTACTTCCTCCATTGCCTTGATTGCATCGCCTGAACTATATCCCGCCGCCGGGCTGCCGGTAATCTGCGCTGCAGGAAAACCGTTGAAATGAGGTAAAAGATCGGGACCACTTGAGTAAGAAGTCTTAACCACAGCAGAAAGCGGCACCATCTTCCCCTCGTGGGATCTGGTATACAAACGGGCGATATCCGAGGGATCTTGGCGATAAGGAGCGTCAGACTGCAGTATGACATTCCAGACTCTGCTGTATTGGTTGAATTGGCTGACCATTATCGAACCGAATTGTGCTTGGAGTGCGCTGTAGACATCCTGCACCGGAACTCCGAGCAGGACAGCTTTTTCCCGATCAACATCGACCTTAAGTTGTTGTGATGTTGCGCGGAACGTACTATTCAGCTGTGTGAGTTCGGGACGTTTGCGGGCTTTGGCGAGGAATTGTTGGGTCAATTCATAAAGGTTTAACGGAGCGCCTGAGCCTTTGTCCTGAATCCAGAATTCGAAACCCCCGGTAGTCCCGATGCCGGGAATAGCCGGAGGCGCGATGGGGATGACTCGCCCCGTTGTAATTGCATTACTGCCTGCATAAACCGATTGCAAAACGGCGCGTGCATTTTCCTTGACTGCCGTTTTCATTGATTCATAACGCTTTTCAAAATCACGCAGGGCAACGAAGACAGTGGCGGCATTCGTTTTGTATTGCCCGTCGATAAGACTGTAGCCGGTGACGACTGTACGGTATTGGACAGCCGGCTCTTTGGCAAAAAGATCATCCAGAAGGCAGCTTCCTTGAGCGGTCCGATCAAGACTTGCGGCATCCGGCATCATCATGATCGCCATAAGATACCCCTGATCCTCATTGGGAACAAAGCTGGTCGGAATAGTAAAAAACAGCTGTACCAGACCCCAGAGAAAAAAAAACAGGAGAACAAAGGCCAGGATCATCCGTTTGATAATCATAGTCACGGCATTGCCGAAAGCCAGAGTGATACGGTCAACCTGGCGATTGAACCAGGCAAAGAAACCGCGCTTGGGTTTTTCCGTATGTCTTAGCAGCAGCACGCACATTGCCGGAGTCAGTGTGAGGGCAACGAAACCGGAAAGGGCAACGGAAATGACGATGGTAATCGCAAACTGCTTATAGAGCTGTCCCGTTGTACCGGGCAGGAAGGCTGCCGGTATGAAAACCGAAGCCATTACCAGTACGACTGCTATCAAAGAAGTACCGATCTCTTCCATTGCCTGGATTGTCGCTTCCCGTGGAGGCAAACCGACTTTGGTCATGTTCCGTTCAACATTCTCCACCACTACAATAGCGTCATCGACCACCATCCCGATGGCGAGGACAATGCCGAAAAGGGTCAGGAGATTGATGGAAAAACCTAGGGCAAGCATGCCGGTGAATGTACCGATTAACGCCACAAAGATCGCAACAGTGCAGATGATTGTCGAACGAAGACTTTGCAGGAAAAGATAGACGACAAAAATAACAAGAATAATCGCTTCGATCAGGGTGTGCTGAACTTCTTTGATAGAAAGCCTTACGAAATCCGTTGTATCAAGTGCGATGACATATTCGATGCCGTCCGGCATCGTCTTCTTCAAATCAGTCATTGTCTTGCGAACGGCTGCTGAGACATCCAGGCCGTTGGAACCGGCCTGTTGATAAACGGCAATAAAGGCCGCCGGATAGCCGTTAAGACGATTGTCGGTAATATACTGCTTACGGCCCACTTCAACCCTTGCCACGTCTTTTATACGCACGATGGCACTGCCGTCCTGACTTGCCTTGAGAATGATATTTTCATATTGTGAGGGCTGAACAAACTGCGACTGAGTGACTACAGGGAAAGTCTGCTGGACAGTACCCTCGTTCGGTTGCTGGCCTATCTGACCGGCGCCGAAGAGGGCGTTTTGATAAGCCACGGCCTGCTGGACATCCGAGGTAGTAATTCCCAAAGACGCCATCCGGTCCGGATTCATCCAGACGCGCATCGCCTGGTCGGCGACGCCTAAAATGCTTGCCTGACCGGCGCCGTTAATCCTCTTAATGGCATCAAGAACGTACACGTTGGCATAATTGTCCACATATTCTGATTTATAGCGACCGTCTTTGTTGTAAAGGGCAAGAATCATCAGAATATTGGACGATTTCTTCTGAACGGAAACACCATTTTGAACAACAGCATCGGGAAGTTGCGGTTCTGCAATATTGACCCTGTTTTGCACCTGAACCTGGGCGATATCAGGATTGGTATTGAGAGTGAAATATACGGTGATCGTCAGCTGCCCCGAGCTGGAACTGGTCGAAGTCATATAGAGCATGTTGTCCACGCCATTGATCTGTGCTTCCAAAGGGGCGGCAACGGCATCAGCGACCGTCTTGGAATCGGCTCCCGGATAGAAGGCTGTAACAGTGACCTGCACCGGAGTAATTGACGGATACTGTTCGACAGGAAGGCATTTCAAGGATACCAGGCCTGCAATAACGATGATGAGGGAGATTACTGTGGCGAAGATAGGGCGTTCGATAAAAAACCTGGAGAACATGAACTGGGCCTCTAATGTTTGGGTGCAGGAGAAGATTTAACCTCCGGATAGTTTGCCGCCGAAACTCCGCCTCCAGAGGCGGAGACTGTTTTTTCTGCATAAGGTTGCGTTTTAACTTTGAGCTCAGGTCGCAGTGACAACCCTCCCTCAACAACGACACGTTCGCCGTCCTTTAATCCAGTATTGATGAACCAGTTGTTTCCGTACCACTCACCGACCTCTACGGGACGCTGCTGGACGGTATCATCGGGATTGACAACCCAGACAAAGTGGCCCTTTGCGCCCAACTGCACTGACTGTTGGGGAACGAGGATTGCTGAAGGGCGGATTGCTCCCTTAACACGCACGCGCACATACTGGTTCGGGCGGAGAATTCCTTTGGGGTTCTCCACGCTGGAGCGTATCAGGAAGGTTCCCGTTTCGGAGTTGTACATCGGATCGGCAAAGGTAATACGGCCTGTATGGGGGAAGATGGAGCCGTCAACAAGAATGATTTCAATTTCGTAATTTTTGTTCGGCGGGGGAATCAGAAACCCTTTGGCAATATTATCGCGGAACTTCTGCATCTCGTTCTCGGAGAGGCTGAAGTTTACCCAAATAGGTGAAAGGACCATCACAGTTGTGAGATGACTATTCTGGGAACTAATATAAGTGCCATCTTGCTGCAGTGAGGCGCTGGTTATGCCGTTGATGGGGGAAGAAATGGTACAGTATGAAAGATTGAGCTTTGCCGATTCCAGCTGTGCTTTTGCCTGTTCGACAGATGCTGAATCGGACTGGAAACGGCCCGACGCGTCGTCAAGATCCTTCTGGGAAAGTGCATTGGCTGCGGCAAGTGGTTTGACGCGGGCGAGATTGGCCCTGGAG
>MVQR01000034.1 GCA_002067815.1 Syntrophus sp. PtaB.Bin001
TTGGGGAAACGGTTCGGCCATGCGCGTGTCTCCTATCGGGTTCGCTTTTCCGACAGTGGAAGCAGTCCTTTCGGAAGCCCGGAAAAGCGCCGCAGTCTCCCACAATCATCCGGAAGGGATCAAAGGGGCGCAGGCCGCCGCGCTGGCCGTCTTCCTGGCTCGAAAGGGAGAGAATAAAAGCAACATCCGGAAAGAGATCAGCACACGATTCGCGTACAACCTCAACCGGACGATCGACGAAATCCGTCCCGGTTACAGGTTTGATGTCTCCTGCCAGGGGTCGGTCCCGGAAGCCATCATCGCCTTCCTCGATTCACACGATTATGAAGACGCAATCAGAAAGGCCATATCCCTGGGTGGCGACAGCGATACGATAGCCTGCATCGCCGGCGGAATCGCCCAGGCTTTTTACAGGGAAATTCCCCCGGAAATCGTCGCCGAGGTCTGGAAAAGACTGCCTCAGGAGTTTTTAGATATTATCGACAGGTTCAACAAAAGGTATGTGGGCGCTTGAACAGGTAGCGAGGATGGATTTATTTATTTTTCAAAGAAGTTTATTTGGCAGCAACTTTGCTTAAAACAGATGATGATAATAATTATTAATTTAAAAGGAGCTTTTATGACGACGATTGGCAAATCAGGACTTATTTATTCGATATTAATTATCTTTTCCGTGATGGTTCTGGCTGGTTGCGACAGGTCACCGAAACTGTACTGTCCTCAGGACAAAGACTCGCAAGCTTTCAAAGAGACGGGACTTACCCTGAAAAAATTCATGAAGCGCCTCGATGCAAACAAGATTTCTTACAAGTACGATGAACAGGCTAAAATTCTTGAGCTCCAGCAGGGGGCCAAAATTTATTTTAAAGATCACCAATCCGGCCTGGCAGCCTACAAAGCTACGCAGCACATAGAAAAAACGGAATCGTTCGGCATGCTACTGGCGCCGGCGGGAGAAGCCGTGCTGGATCCCTGTTATCTTATCGTGGCCATGTCGTTAGAACAGAAAAAGAAATAACGCAATTTCATCAAGTCCCAGGTAATAAAAATGAAAAAAGTACATCCAGGTAACGTATTATGCATTTTGGTTTTTATTCTTGTCTGTATTCCTTCATTGTCCTTCGGATCGGGCTTCGGCGTCTTTACCCAGGGCGCATCGGCCCTGGGGCAGGGATCGGCTGTCGTTGCCCATAACGATTCTCCTTCGGCGATCTTCTATAATCCGGCACTAATAAACGGACTGCCGGGAACGCAGGTGGAAATCGGCACGACATTGCTTTTTCCAGACCGGGAATTCAAGAGTGATTTGACCGGCAAGAAATACGAAACGGAGGATAACGTTTTCTATCCCAGCACATTCTATTTCACTCATGCCTTCAACCCTTCTATCAGCGCCGGCCTTGGCCTTTTCAATCCTTTCGGCCTCGGCACGACATGGCCCGATGATTGGGAGGGCCGCTATATTGCCACCAAGTCCGAACTGACAACCTATAATATCAATCCGGTGATATCCTGGCGGATAACCCCGAAATTCACAATGGCCGCCGGTGTTGATTTTATTTATCTGGATTCGACGCTTGAAAGCAAGGTGCCGTCGGCAGCCATGGGAATTCCCGGTCCCTCCTTCGATGTTAAACAGAAGTTCGAGGGTAACGGCAACGGCATCGGGTATAATCTGGGACTTCTGCTAAACGTAACTGATGCCGTTTCTCTCGGGATATCCTATAGAAGCGAAGTGAAGGTCGATATCGACGGCGATCTTTCCCTTAGCATCACCGATGATAAAACCAGCGGGAAAACATCGATGACCCTGCCGCAGCAGGTTTTCGCCGGCGTTGCATATAAACCCACCGATAAGCTGGTTCTGGAAATGGGTATGCGCTGGGAAGACTGGTCTTCCTTCGATCAGTTGAAGATTGATATCTCAGGCCAGTCACCCGCAGTATATCCCAGAGACTGGCACGGGACTTTTGCCTTTAACGTAGGCGGGAAATACCGCATAAACAACATGGCCGCAATCACAGCCGGTTATCTTTACGGTAAAAATCCTATTCCCGACAGTAACTTTGAACCGGCGATCCCCGATTCCGACGTTCATCTGTTCTGCCTGGGAGTTGAAGCCCAATTCGGCAATTTTGGAATTGCACTGGCGTATGCCTACCAGCTTCAGGAAGAACGGGAAAAATCGACTAATCATTACGGCGCGATTGCCAATGGTGAGTATGACACCCATATTCATATTCTTGGACTGAGTCTCAATTACAGGCTATGATCCCCCCAAATTACTCTATAAGTTCATGAAACGGCAGTTCAACTCCGTGGATAGGGAGGCAAGAAACATGCGGCAACCAAGGGCTTACCTTATGGAGAATAAAGAAGAAGCCTATCGCCTGGAAGTGAAAACGGATGTCGAGGCCGTGCAGAAACAGGCCCTGTGGTGCGGTGTAAAGAGCGGCCTGCGGGTATTGGACTTGGGGTGCGGACCCGGAAAAACGACCTCTATTCTCCATGAAATGGTGGCTCCCACCGGCAGCGTCGTCGGCGCAGATTATTCCGCGGAGCGGATCGCCCATGCGAAGAAACACTACGGAGGAAAACCGGGGATTGAATTTGTCTGCTGCGACCTTACCAAGCCCATTGAGGGATTGGATTTGTTCGACATCATCTGGGTAAGATTCGTCCTCGAATATTTCCGCAAGGAAAGCCCGGAGATTGTAAAGCAGTTGCGGTCGCTACTGAAGCCCGGAGGACATCTTTGCCTGATCGATCTGGATTCCAATTGTCTCGGCCATTACGGCATGCCCGAGCCGATGAATTCCATGTTGCCAAAACTTATGGCGTATCTCGACGAAGAATTCAATTTTGACACTTATGCCGGGCGCAAACTTTATTCCTACCTGTACGATCAAAATTTCGTGAATATTGAAGTGGAATTGATGGCCCACCACCTGATTTATGGCGAAGCCAGCCAGTCGGACATTTACAACTGGATTAAAAAGCTGGAAATCGGAACGGAAAAAATGCGGGATTTGTTTCAAGGCTACCCGGGAGGGGCGGAAACCTTTATGGAAGATTTCAGAAAGTTTTTCCTGAATCCGCGACGTTTCACCTATACGCCGATGATTCTATGCAAGGGAATGCGACCTTATTCCGATTCCATATCGAAGCGCTAGCTTCGTCAGCTGCGTTATCGTCTCCTCGACATACGTCTGTGTATGTCTGCGTCGCGCCCCGCCAGCATCTTTGATCCGGAATTGGAATCATGATGAAGATACCGTTTGATCCAATACCGATCTGATCTTCCTGCTGAGAAAATCGATTTGATAGGGTTTTTGAATAAAATCGGCCGCCCCGGTGCTGATGATATTCTGTCGGCTTATGTTTGCGGAAAAACCGCTGACGATTATCACCTTCATTGAGGGAGCGATTTTCAGAATTTCCGCAAGGCATCTCTCTCCACCCATTCCCGGCATCATGAGATCCAAAATGACGAGGTCGACATTCGAATCCTTCTGTTTGATCATATCCAGTGCGCTTTCTCCGGAATCGACGGTCAGAACACTGTAACCCAACAGGGAAAGAAGCCTTTTTCCTATGTCAAGAAGCGCGGGTTCATCATCCACCAGAAGTATCGTTTCCTTTCCCTGTAATAGAATATTTCCGGCCGCTTCCTTCTTTTCTTCCGTAATCTCGCTCTCCACCGCGGGCAAATAGATCTCGTAAGTCGTTCCTATGCCAAGTTCGCTGGTGCAGAAAATGAATCCGTTGTGGTTCTTGATGATACCGTAAACTACGGACAGTCCGATTCCCGTTCCTTTGCCCGCCTCTTTGGTCGTAAAAAAAGGCTCAAAGATATGGTCGATGTTTTCCTTGGCAATACCACACCCCGTATCGGACACAGTAAACAGGACATAGCATCCGGGATCAATCTTCACGCTGCCCCTGTATTGAGTCTCAGCAAATTCGATGTTCTTTGTCTCAAATATTATCTTGCCACCGTCGGCCATGGCATCTTTCGCGTTAACGGCCAGATTCATGATTACCTGATCCAATTGTGCCGCATCCCCGTTGATAATGCTGAGGTGCTCGGCAAGATTCAATTTTATTTCAATAGTTTTGGGAAGAGTGCTGACAAGAAGTTCATGAAATTTCTTGATTTCTATATTGATGTCCAGAGGTTCAAGTTTACTTACGGCTTTTCTGCTGAACAGTAGAAGCTGCCTGACCAGATCCGACGCCCGTTTAATCAGATTCTGGGTGTTCATGAGGTACTTCATGTCAGGATCATCGTCACTTTTGTCCAGGGTCAGCAGTTCGTTATAAGCGCTGATTGCTTGCAGGATGTTGTTGAAATCATGGGCGATGCCGCCTGTCAGACGGCCGATGGCGTTCATTCGTGAGGCCTGGTGAAGCTCTTGTTCAAGCATTCGTTGTTCGGTAAAATCTTTCAGGATTCCGACAACACCCGTCATTTCTCCGATGGCGTTGAAATTCGGCGCACCGCTCATATAGAACAATCGCTCTGTTCCATCTTTAGCCAGGAGTTTGGCCTCAATATTTTTTATCGTTTCTTTTCCTTGCTTTACGCGGTTGAAGAGCTCAAGAAAGGTTTCCCTATCGCCATCCTTTGTAAATTCCGGAAAATAACAGCCGACCATCTCTTCTGCCGAGTATCCCAGTATCTCTTCCGCTACCGGATTTACATACGTGATAAACCCCGCGTTGTCCGTGGTGTAGATAATATCCGGAGAATTAACACTGAGGTTGCGGAATCTCTCTTCACTTTCCATTATCTGCTGAAGGGATTTCGCGTTGTTGACACTGATGGCGATTTGCGGTGCAATGCCCATGAGCAGATTGACTTTGCTTTGGCTGTGAGGTCGGTGGGAACGGTAATTATCGACAGCCAGGATGCCCTCCGATCTCCCTTCGTAAATGATGGGAACACAGATGAACGAACTTACGTCCAACGCTTCGACGAAAGACCTGCTTCTCAGAGAAATATCATCTTTTATGTCCTTGACATTGTCGACGAATATCGGATGTTGTTCTCTGAAAGCAACGACAAACGGGCCCTTGGAATTCGGATCATCCAGATGAAATTGAGTATCCCGCAACAGGGCTTCAATGTCGAAGCTGTAGCCGTAGCCGCTCGTATAAACCAGTCTTTTCCTGTCCTGACTTGCCAGCATGATCAGGCCGCGGTCGAAATTAAGCCTCTTTTGCAGCGTCTCCATGACAAACTTCAACAGACTTTCTATATCCAGGATATTGGATACGGCCTGTCCGATCTCCTGAACCAGAAGGGCATTGTTGTAACTGATGGTTATCTGATCGAGAAGACGGTTGGCGGCATCGCCCTGTCTTTCCGTCCTTTCATAAATGTCTTTTTTCTCCAGATGCTGGGAATAAAAGGCGATCCCGGTGATGATGACAGCAGCCGGCAGGGAGATCAAAGCTGCCACTTCCAATGACTGAGACAGGAAAGCGCTTAAAGCGACGGCAAAGAGGGAAGCAAGCGTGATGTAATTCCGCCCACGCGACCATTTCAGATATTTTGGTTCCTCCCAGCTTACTATATATCGGCAGTGTTTGTCACCCCGATGAAGACAGGCAGGATGTTCCAGGGACGGCAATTTATCCGTGAAAATCTGGGCAACCGATTCCAGGCTGCCCATGCGGTTTTCACACTGGTAGGGCTGCTCGCGAACGTCCTCTTGGGGAGTGCTGATAATTTCTACAATATTCCGGCGAATCTTTTTGACATGGAAAACAGTGCCGCGGTTGAGATAAGAAGCGATCTTGCCCAACATGAAATAGGCTTGGATCGGTGAAAGAAACGCTAGGATCAACTGACGGATAGTTTTGGTTGACTGGGAAAACGTCATGTAGCGCCCGGCTTCGCGAAAGATCGATGCATCATGCGTTCTTTCCATGAGAGCATCATGAAATCTATCCACCTGCTTTTGGGTCAGCCAGTGCCCCTCATCCTCCAGCTCATAGGAAGAAATGCCGGAATCCTTCAGCAGGTTTTCGACATCGATATCGGGACGCTTCTCCTTCAAATATTCGATAAAAGTAATAATGACTCGACTGTTGTACAGATTTGCATCCATAGGCCTAATTTACAATCCGGCATTTTCGTTGATTTATGGGTGACGGGAATCTTGCATCGGCAAAAGAAACACCGGCAACCAGGCAAAAGTATCCCACGAAGAGATTTATCATTAAAGTTGTAAGAAAAGCAACCTATCGTCAATTTTCACCAATTAATGTCAAATATCCAATACTTGCAGCAGGAAGCTTCCTTATGACATTTATTTAATATATTCAATATGTTATGCTTATTAATGACTGTTTCCCGAATAAGGATGGCAGGATTACAACACCGGAAAAGGTATGCAAGGACCTATTCAGCCTTAATCACGGGAACGGGAACGTCAACAAGCATTGTGCGGTATAATCAAGTCAAATGTCGGCGGCTGTTAGTCTCTAAACAAAAAATTCGGCCTGGTGGCCTTCAAATATTGATCGACAACCGGAATTACCATTACTGAGCGGAATGGCAATTCCAGGCCTCGCTAGTTAAGGATCATTCGAAACCTTTTCATGATGTATTCAATAAATTCGTTTGCATGCTGGGCATTTAAAATCCACATCATGTAGTTTTCATCGGAACCAAGGTTTTTATTCTCTGCGTATTGAACCGGATAAATCATTAAGGGGTATGTCTCCGTCGATTTAGCCCGCGCAATATTTTCAACAGCGGCAAGAAGAACGTCCAAAGAGAGATCCGGATCCACCACAAAGATTTTGAAGCCGTTTAAAAGATCCGACAAATTAATGGCCACATCGGATTCTTCCTTAATGATTACGGCCTTCAGATCTTCGGAGGAATGGAGCGCCAAAGCCTGCCATTTTCTATAAAAGCCCTGCTGTGCATAGACTTGCTCTAGGGTGGGCTGCGGATTATTCTTCATATCCAGAACGTCCAGCAACAGTCCGCCGGAATGATGCATATAAAATTGCTCCAATTCCCACAGGTCGGATTTCGAACACCCCCGCAGCGTCCAACCTTCAGGCAGCCGTGACTTCACATCGTTCGCCCTGTGGGAAATATATGCAAAACGATCGAGGGAACACACCTGAGGATTTAACTTTTGCCTGGCAAATCCGGTATATATTCGATCGGTGAACTTATTTCCCGGACGAAAATAGCAGATAAAATAATCCAGCATCGCTGAAGGCAAACGGCGTAAATCATACAGGTACGAAATCATCTGCTTGAGAACGATCAGACCGGTAGGGACGCCGTCCCTTGCTCTTGCCGCATGATGGTGAACCATCCAGGCTCTTTCATAGGCGCGAAGCAGTGAAATATGACTGTAGATCCGCCCATCTTTCTGATAGGTGAAATGTTTGGCGATCGCAGGACACTCATTATAAAGTTTTTTGTAAGTGACGCGGAAATCTTCACGAAATGCCTGGATATGTTTATACTTTGCAGGATAAATGAAATTGCTGTCGAAAAGCAGTTCCCAAAGCTCATCCGGATCGACCTCGTTTATCATATCCTCTTCGTTATCGGGGATATTGTTCAATAGCTGATTCAGCTTGTTGTAATCTTCGATGCCCATATCCATGATCGCGAGCCCGAAGCGGGTTGATGACTCGTCCTTGCGATAAACGACCTGCGTCTTGCAATGAATCTTGAGGAGTCCGGCATAAGTAATGGTCATTTTGGGAATGATCATCCCCGGAACGAGAACCGCTGCGTCGGCCTTGTCCCTGATGGAAAATCCCGAAGTTGAGATGTCGGCAATTTTTCGCTGGAATGTTTTATTCATAAGCGGGTGTTCAAATATGGCGGAAATTGCAGGCAGCCCCTGTTTGCGAGGGTTGCGTATAATTTTGTCTTTATTGCGCTTCCTCTGAATCTGATAGGGCCTCACTACAATCTCAACCCCAAGGTCGCTTTGCTGCTGATACATGTGACGGCAATTTCCGACATAAAATACATCATCGTCGACATACAGTCTGATGGTGGCCGGCAAGTCTTTGTCAAACCGGTAAAATAAAGCAGACGAAGCCCCCTGGATACGCACGCGAAAGGCATGGGGGCTGAAATCAACCACCTCGCCTGTAGCATGAAAGCCATTTTGAAACAGTTCGGCTTTTACATCGTTGCACTGAAAGCGGGGAGATTTTCGCTTGCTGGTGATGGGGCTGAGTTCAGGCAACTGCATTGTCAATCCGTCATCATTTGCTGAGATTAACCGGGGTTGGGCAAGGATAACAGACTGGTCATGGGATATGAGCAGATATTGGAAAGAATAGCGTTCAAACCCGTATCCCTTATATGCCTGATCCCAGCGGCAAAACAGCGTATCTCCCAGACACGGCTCCGGATGAATCTTCGCCAGGATTTTTTCTTCGTAGCGGGGATGTTTCAGAATAGCATAAATAAAATCCCCTTTAAAATGGATGAGGTTGAGAATGTTGGTCAGTTTTTGTTTTTTTATGGTATCTCCGATTGTCATGTCCCTGATCAGATCGCTGTGTCGAAACAACCAGGATAATCTCAATTCTTCCCCAACGTGGGGATTGTCGTTAAGGATGGTCTCACCGCATGCACTTCTTTCCTGCACATTGCCAATCATATTCATAGCCATTTCCAGCCCCTTTCAATATGGATGAACAGAATGCTTCAAAGAAATAATTGAAAAAATTGAAAAATTTAGGGTGACCACACCGGAAGAAAATGCAAGATTATTACCATAACGATCTAAACCGTAATAATCCCGCTCCTATTCGATGTCCGGAGTAGATAACCGTGACGGATGCTTTGTTAAAGAGGGAGGCGCTCTTCCCCATTCCTCAATCATATTCCTTACTCCATAGTGACAAAGATTTTTCTGAAAGTTTTTCCGAGCAACCGGAGCTGACCGAAACCGGAAGTATACTGCTCTTCCTTTACTTTTCTTGGCGCATGAATTATGGTTCACTCGGATCGTGAATACTTCTGATACTTTAAGACAATCCCATTGTCAGTTTGCACTGCTTTTGGCATTAATGATTTTAGGACCATACATTATAAAGAGAAAGAAAGGAACAAAATGATCACGGCAGAAACTCTAAAGAAATTCGCTCCAAAAATCAAAGATCCGGAAATCCATGCGGCCGCGTTGGAAGATGCGCGACAGGCGAGTTCAGTGACTACTTCGCGACGTCTTTGCCATTTCATGGGGCAAATTTTCGTCGAGACCAACGGGTTTACAAGCATGGTGGAAAACCTGAACTACAAAAATCCGCAGCGCCTCGATGCGATATTCAAAGCGGTACGCGGTATAGACGATGCCAAAGCTTTGATCGCCCGCGGACCGGAGGCCATTGCCAACCGGGTCTACGCCAATCGTCTGGGCAACGGCAGCGAAAGCAGCGGTGACGGATGGCGATATCGGGGGTCCGGATACAAGCAGCTTACCGGCCGATTGAACTATAGGGAAATAGGAAATATAGTCGGTCTCGATCTGGAAAACGACCCGGAACTCGCCCGTGAACCAGCAGCTGCCGCCCGCATCGCCTTTGTGTTCTGGGATGCCCGCGGATGCTCGCCGTTGGCCGACAACGGCGATGTCGAAGGCGTAACGGCCAAGATCAACGGGCCGGCAAAGCTCGGTTTACAGGAAAGGCGTCAGGCAACATTGAAGGCCATGGGCATCTGGAAATTGTAATTCCGACAAAGATATCCCCGCAGGAAAAAACCGGCGGCTTCTAGTTGACACCGGCAAAGCAGTCAGAGCTATCCGGCACTCCCGCAATGAGGAACAACTCGATGTACGTGATAGCCAAGGATGCGCACGCTGCGGCCGTCAAGCTTAAAGGCAAAAAGTTGACAAAATGAGACTCGCTGGTGTACTTTAACCAAACGGCAAGAGGCCGGCTCAATGCCGGACGCACTTTTATTCCGGTCAAATCAGGAAAAACCGCTGTAAGCAAACCAAAGACATTCACAATCGAAATGCAAACCCGCACCGCCGCCCAATCGATTACGGGACGGGCCCCAAGAGGCTAAAATTGAAGGATATATAGAACGGGCCTCCCGCTCGCCGACACAACAACAGCCGACCCTAGGCAAATGCGGCTGATGCGGGGATATAACTCATCCATAGCTGCGCCGTCATCGGGTTTTACAGGCACAGGCATCGGGTCGTTTTGGCGACAACGGATAACGAGTATCACGGTTCTTGACAACCGGATTATTAAAATTCTTATGAGGGAGGTTTTATCAGGATGAAGAGATTGTTGTTGATTGCTCTGACCATTGCGGCGGTTGCTTTGATCGCGGGCTGTTCGAAGGGTTCGAAAGAACCGGGTGAAGCTAAGGGACCGAACATTAAGGACGGGTTGTGGGAGATCACCACAAAAGTTGAAATGCAGGGCGCGCCCGTTCCTTTTGCCATACCGGAACAAAAGATCACCCAGTGCATCACGAAGAAAGACGCTGTTCCCCAGAAGGCCGAGACAAACCAGGAGTGTAAGATGATCAGCTCTAAGGTAGACGGCGATACCGTGACTTGGGTCATGGAGTGCAATGCCCAGGAGGGAACGAAGACGCACAGTGAAGGCCGGGTCACCTACAAAGGGGAGACCTTTGACGGCGTAACGAATGTAACAGTAACTCCTCCCGGCCAGGAGACGATGAAAATGACCCAGACGATGAGCGGCCGGAGAATAGGCGACTGCAAACAGGAAAAAGCGGAAAAATAACTTAAGTGAGGCTCTCCCCTAAAATCACGAACGTTTTAGGGGAAGAAGCCTTACAAAATATATCTGCCCCCAAAAGACAGGAGCATTTATGGGAACCGTCACCTTGAAGGATATCCGGATAGCGGATCTGACCCTTGACAATCTGCCGTTGCTAAAGTCGCTGCGGGGGAAAAGCCTTGCGGCAAAAGCGGAGGTCTGCATCGAAAGGGCAAAACACGTCACGACCTTTCTCCGCGATATGGCCGATGCCAAGGAGTCCGTGGAGATCCGCTATGCGCGGGCGGTCAACTATTTTCTGACTCAAAAGCTCCCTCTTTTCTTCGATGAGAGTCTCCTGGCGGGAACGACCACTTCCAAGCCTTTCGGCGCCCCCGTCTATCCGGAACTGACGGGGATGACCATCTGGCCCGAGCTCGACACCATGAGCACCCGGGAGAAGAACCCGCAGATCCTTTCCCGCGAAGATGCCGACGAATTGAATTTCAACATCTTTCCTTACTGGATGGAGCGCAACATCCTCGAGGCGACGCGGGCCAGGGAAGGCAACCCTTCCTGCATGAAGCTTTTCGAACGGATCATCTTCTTCATCGCCAGCAAGGCAGGAACGATCTCCCATACCGTGCCGTGCTACAGGATCGCCCTGGAAAACGGCCTGGAATGGCTGATTTCCGAAGCGGCAAAACACGAAAAGCTCCTGGCGGCGAAAAGCACCCTTACCTCCGATGAATCGCAGCAGCTCGACTTCTATCGGGCAACACAGATCGCCCTGGCGGGGATTATCGCCTATGCCGCCAACCTCAGCGCCAAAGCCGCGGAATTGGCAAAGAAGGAAAAGGACCTGGCCCGCAGGAAAAATCTCGAAGCCATGGCAGTGGTCTGCGCCCAGGCGCCCGCGAAACCGGCGAGGAACTTCCGGGAGGCGGTAAACGGCCTCTGGATTCTCCAAATCGCCATCCATGCGGAAAACATCAACATGGCCATCAGTCCCGGCCGCCTCGACCAGATCCTCTTCCCCTGGTATCAAAGAGATATCGCCGCCGGCACGCTGACCCTGAAGGAAGCCATGGAATTGCTCGGCTGCCTCTGGCTGAAGCTGAACGACAACACCAACCTCGTTCCCGAAACCAGCGAGGAGCTTTTCGGCGGTGCGGGAACCGTTCCGGCCGTGACAGTGGGCGGTATCAACGAAGAGGGAGAGGATGCGGTAAACGACCTCACTTACATCATGCTCAGGGTCACAGAACTCCTAAAAACGCGCGATCCGAGCCTCAACGCCCGTTATCATCTGGAGAAAAACCCCGTAGAATACCGAGACCGGGTGGCGGAGGTCATCGCCAACACGAAATCGGTGCCGGCCTTCTACAACGACATCGCCGCCATTCGCACGCTCGAAAACCAGGGAATCGCCACAAAAGACGCCCGGGATTACGCCATCATCGGCTGTGTGGAGCTTTCCGCCTCGGGCCGCAGTTACGACGCCTCCAGTTCCATTATGCTGAACCTGGTCTCGGCGCTGGAGCTGGCCCTTTACAACGGGACGAGACCGGCGACGGGCGACGAGCAGATCGGCCCGGCCACGGGCTCCGCCGAATCA
>MVQR01000035.1 GCA_002067815.1 Syntrophus sp. PtaB.Bin001
AAATCAGGAAAACCTTTCCTTCGGTAACTCGAATCACATCTTATTGCCGTTCCAAAACAGCCGCCAGAAAATCTGGGGATGAATTGAAACGGATCCATGAAGCCGGCTTATCGCGAATCCACATCGGTCTGGAAAGCGGTTATGATCCGCTGCTGGCCTTTATTCGCAAAGGGGTTACTGCGGTTGATCACATCAAAGGCGGACGCAACGTTGTTGAATCCGGCATTTCGTTGAGCGAATATGTAGTTCCGGGACTGGGAGGAACCCGATGGACCAAGGAGCATGCCGTGGAAACAGCCCGGGTGCTCAATGAAATCAATCCTGATTTCATCCGGTTAAGATCTTTGCATGCCGTTCCCGGCACAGATCTCCACGAAAAGATACTTAATGGTGAATTCGTGCCGCTCAGCGACAATGAAGTTGTCGCCGAGATCCGTTGCTTTATTGAAAACCTTGAAGGTATCGGTTCCACGGTAGTCAGTGACCATATCCTGAATCTCCTTGAAGACATTCAGGGGACATTGCCGAATGACAAGGAAAGAATGCTGAGCGTCATCGACGAATATCTGGCATTATCGGAAAAAGACCAGCTTATTTTCAGGCTTGGCAGAAGAAAAGGCATATTCAGGGGCCTTGATGATCTGTCGGACAGTGGAACATACAATCAATTGAGAAGAACGGTTGAACAATATGAACACAAAGCACCCGGTCAACTGGACAAGGACTTAAACAGGATGATGCATTATTATATTTAGAAGTCTGTCGGAGTCGATTTTTCAAATTTGGAGACAGGGATACCGGTAAATCAGGGTGCATGTTGATCTGAGAAAAATTATGTGTCCTGAGACGTATTTGAGAAAAGAATAAGTTCCGGAATAGTGGTTGACGATATATTAAATATTTGATAGAATTAGGAATTCAAAAATAGCTTTAAGGAGTGTGAATGATGTTTAAGGTGGGTGATTTGGCAGTATATCCGGCACAGGGTGTGGGTGTCATTGAGGCCATTGAAAGCAGAGAGGTCATGGGGAGCACCCAGAAATTCTATATCATGAAGATCATGAGTAACGGCATGAAGATTATGATCCCCACGGGAAGTGCCGAATCTGTAGGACTGAGAGAACTGATCCTCGAAGATGACGTCCCTAAGGTATATGAAATACTGAAAAACAAAGACATAACCATCGACAAACAGACTTGGAATAAACGTTATCGTGAGTATCTGGAAAAGATTAAAACGGGTTCGGTTTTTGAAATTGCCCGGGTGCTCAGGGACCTTCTTATTCTTAAAAACGACAAGAACCTGTCATTCGGCGAAAGAAAGATGATGGATACCGCCAAGAGTCTGTTGATCAAAGAAATCTCTATTGCCAGTAATGCTGAGGAAACGAAGATTGAGCAGGATCTGAAGACCATCTTTTCATTGCAGTAAGCTCTACAAATAATGATCTAAGTATCCGATCTTCGGACTTTTCCGTTTTTAACTCATGAGTTTGAAACGGAGAGGATATCCCGTCGATCGGGGAACGGATCTTCGGGAAATCAATCCTTTTTGGATAGTCTTCTGGTGTTCAGATGTTCCATCATGAAATATCTGCGTGCATTCATAAAGAAGCACGGAAGGGTGTTTTGCATCAAATTTCAATCAAACGAAAAAATTAAAGAAATTTATTCCTCTCTTCGAGACGAAGGGATAGGTTTCCTATATTTATCAATATTTCTGGAGGAAGAAAGGAGGTGAAACAGTTGATCGTCAGGTTTCTTTTAGTGTTGGCATGTTCCATAAGCGGTTATTTTATTGCTAACAATTATTATGATTTTCCACAATCATTGATTGGATTACTTTTGGGTTGTCTTACGGCTTTATTTGTCATACAGGTTGAGCAGGCCATCAGGAAGGTGTCGCTACGGGTCATATTCGGCGGTGTCGTTGGTATGATCGTCGGTTTGCTGATCGCTTTTTTGTTTGCCTATGGTCTTAATTTTATAACCGATATCAAGGAAAAATACCAAATTGCTCCTTGGATATATGCCCTTTGGACTGCGGTAATGGGGTATCTGGGGCTGGTTCTTGGTTCCAAAAAAATTGATGAACTTTATAATCTGTTCGGGCATGCCCAGAGTGGAGATAATAAGGATTACAGAATTCTTGATACCAGTACCATCATTGACGGCAGGCTTGCCGATATCTGCGATACTGGTTTTTTGGAAGGTTCTCTCATCGTTCCCCGCTTTGTACTTGATGAATTGCAGTATATTGCCGATTCGTCCGATTCCATGAAGCGTTCCCGGGGGAGAAGAGGATTGGATATCCTCAACAGGATGCAGAAGAGTTCGGGCATTACAATTGAAATCGTTGATCAGGATTTTCCCCGCATAAAAAGCGTGGATGCAAAGCTGGTTGCTCTTGCGAAAAAGATGAACGGCAAGATTATAACCAATGACTTTAACCTGAATAAAGTTGCGGAATTGCAGGGGATAAAAATTCTGAATGTCAACGAGCTGGCCAATGCGCTTAAGCCGGTAGTTCTTCCGGGCGAAGTGATGACGGTGAAAATCATCAAGGAAGGTAAAGAGGCCGGCCAGGGCGTGGCTTATCTGGATGATGGAACGATGATCGTCGTAGACAACGCCCAAAAGTATCAAGGTGCAACCGTGGAAGCATTGGTGACGAGTGTTTTGCAGACCACGGCAGGCAGGATGATTTTTTCGGAATTGAAGGATATTGTGGGTGACAAGAAAGCCTTGGGGAACGGCGCCAGGCAATAAACCAGCCAGAAGCCCGGGGAAGTTGAAAGCCTCGGGCTTTTTCTTGTGCTTAATTTACTATTATTTACTTCCTTGAATAGAACGAAGCCAAAAACAGTCGCTGTTATACCTGCCGGTGGTTCAGGACGGCGTATGCAGAGCGATAATCCAAAACAGTATCTTCTAATCGACGAGAAGCCAGTTCTTGTTCATACTTTGCTGAAATTGCAGCGGAGTTCCCTTATTGATGATATTCTGTTGGTTGTTCCAGAGAACGACATTTTTTCCGTCCGGGAGAATATAGAAAGACAATACCGACTGACCAAGATAAGAAATGTAATTGCCGGGGGTAAAGAAAGACAGGATTCTGTGAGTAACGGTCTGGCCTATGCCGGGAACGAATACGACATCGTTGTTATCCATGATGGGGTTAGGCCCTTTGTAACTGAGGATATGCTTGCCCGGTCAATTGAAGCCGCTCTTCGGTTCGGCGCTGCCGTGGCTGGTATTCCTTCAAAAGATACCGTGAAGGAAGTCGATTGTAACGGCGGCATCTTAAGAACCCTGGATCGGGAAACGATTTGGCTGGCACAGACTCCCCAGGTTTTTCGACGGCAGGTCATTCAGGACGCCTATGCCAGGGCGGCTGCCGATGATTATCGAGGCACTGATGACGCAAGTCTCGTTGAACGTTTGGGAATTACCGTAAGAATGGTTATGGGCAGCTATACAAACATAAAGATAACGACCCCTGAGGATCTTGTTTGGGCGGAAGCATTCTTGAAAGATGCCGCCGTTCATGACTTACCGCCTGCCGGTTATAAGGAAAACGATGATTCTTGACTCAATAAAGGTTTTTTTATAGGTGAAACTGATTTGATATTAGCGCAAAAAGCCAGTCATTACAAAAATTCAAAAAGAGGATGATTGTGAGAGTCGGATGCGGGTATGACAGTCACAGGTGGGCCGTGGACCGGAAATTGATTCTCGGCGGTGTTGTTATTCCCTTTGAGCTTGGGCTTATGGGGCATTCCGATGCAGACGCCCTGACTCACGCCATTTGCGATGCCCTTCTGGGGGCCATCTCCGAAGGGGATATCGGTTTTCATTTTCCCGATACCGACCCGGTATTTTCCGGGATATCAAGCCTCAAACTGCTTGAAGCGGTCAATGGAATGATTAGGAAAAAAGGTCTTGCTATAGACTATATAGATTCAACCGTCATTATGGAACGACCTAGGTTGAGGCCCTATATCCCGGATATGAAATCAGCGCTTGCCGGTGTTTTGAAACTGCCTTTCGACAGGATCAATATCAAGGCCAAGACCAATGAAGGAATGGGATTTGTCGGTCGGCAGGAGGGTATTGCCGCGTTTGCCGTGGCGGCAGTTAAGGAGAGTAGCGATTGATGAACAGTATAGTGCCGAGAGTCCGCTTTGCGCCTTCGCCTACGGGGGAACTTCACGTCGGCAATGCGAGGACCGCATTTTTCAATTGGCTCTACGCCAGACACTATGGTGGAAAACTGATCCTGCGGATTGAAGATACCGATCAGGAACGGACTAAAAAAGCCTTCGAGGACAATCTTCTTGAAGATTTAAAGTGGCTGTCTCTTGAATGGGACGAGGGGCCCGAAAAGAACGGAGCGGTTGGACCTTATCGCCAGAGCGAAAGACTGGAGCTCTACGACTCTTTCCTGAAAAAACTGATTAAGGATGAAAAAGTCTATCCTTGCTACTGCACTGAGGAAGAACTGGAACTGGAAAGAACGTCACTGCTGTCTCGAAAAATGGCTCCCCGCTATATGGGAAAATGCCGAAATCTTACGGAGGCGGACCGGAGGAAACTGGAAGCCCAGGGCCGGAGGCCGACGTTTAGATTCAAGGTTCAGCCGGGATTGATCGAGTTTCAGGATTTGATCCGGGGCGCGATGAAATTTGAGGGCGAGGCCATCGGCGACTTTATCATCGTCCGTTCCAACGGCATTCCCGCATACAATTTCGCCGTCGTCATCGACGATTATTTCATGGGAATTTCTACCGTCATCCGGGGTGAAGATCATCTGTCAAATACGGCTATCCAACTTATGCTCTACAAGGCCTTTGGTTTTACGCCTCCGGAATTCGCCCACCATTCCCTCATTCTGGGGAAAGATCGGACAAAGTTGAGCAAGCGACACGGTTCCGTTTCCGTGCGCGAATTTCGGGAAAAGGGGATCTTGCCCGAGGCGCTTTTGAATTATCTGGCTCTTTTGGGCGGTTCCATCGGTGAAGGCCGGGAGATGTGCTCTCTTGAAGAGATCGTCGAATCTTTTTCACTGAGCAGGGCGGGAAAAAGCGGCGCCATTTTTGACGAAGACAAGCTGACCTGGCTGAACAGCCTTTATATCCATAATGAAGCCCCGGATCGATTAAGAGCAAAGTTATTCCCCTTCATCCGGAAAGCCGGATTCAATGTGGATCAACTGGATGCCGAATGGCTGGAAAAGATGGTGGATGCGGTAAAGCCCAACCTGGAAACATTGGCCGATATTGGTTCGTACATGGCCATGCTAGCCGATGAACAAATCCGGATTGGAGCGGATGCCGCTTCTCTTCTGCGGGAAGAGGAGGCGCGGGCCGTTATCCGGGCGTTGCTGCAACTTCTTGAAAATGATGCGTTGCCAGCTGAAGACTCTTACCCGCAATTAATGACGACGCTCGGCAAAACAGCGGGAGTCAAAGGAAAAAAATTATTCATGCCGGTCCGGGCGGCCCTTACAGGTGCAACTCATGGACCGGAGCTGGATAAGATCTTTGCCCTCCTGGGAAAGAAATCGGTTATGAAACGATTAAAAAAAGCTCTTGCCCTGGAAGAAAGCTTTTCTGCTTCCGCCACCGATCCTGATTGACGAATCGTTCTAAGTTGCTTATTCCCCTCCTGTATTGACATCTACAGCGGAATGTTGTTGTGCTTTTTTGTCAGCCGCTTTTCCGACTTGTCCTTTAAGGCATCCAGCAGAAAGGCAATCCGTTTCCGCGTGTCCCGCGGGCGGATGATTTCGTCGATAATTCCCAAACCTGCGGCAAAATATGGGTTGTTAAACTGGGCTTCGTAGGTCTTGGCAAGCTCCTTGCGCTTGGCTTCCGGGTCTGATGCCGTCTGAATTTCCCGGCGGTAAATGATGTTGCAGGCGCCTTCAGCGCCCATGACGGCGATTTCCGCGGAGGGCCAGGCCATCACATAATCGGCTCCGAGCTGCTTGCTGCACATGCCGATGTAGGCGCCTCCATAATCCTTACGGATAACGATGGTGAGTTTGGGGACTGTCGCTTCCGAATAGGCGTGGAGCATCTTTGCACCGTGGCTGATGATTCCCGCCCATTCCTGACGGGTGCCGGGGAGGTAGCCGGGTACGTCGGCCAGAGTGAGCAACGGTATGTTAAAGGCATCACAGAAACGGATAAATCGGGCGGCCTTGTCCGAGGCGCTCACATCGAGTACGCCGGCCCCGAATCTCGGGTTATTTGCCACGACACCCACCGGACATCCCATTATCCTGATGAAGGTTACGATCATATTTTTCGCCCACAGGGCATGAGGCTCCAGCATCTCGTGGTTGTCGGCGATCTCCATGATGAGTCTTTTCATGTCATAACTCTTTGACGGCTTGTCGGGGAGGATTTCTTCCAGCTCCGGGCATTCGCGATCGGGTTTGTCCGATGTCGGCATGATCGGAAGCGGGCTGTGGCAGCTGTCGGGAAGGTAAGACAGGAGCATTCGAATTTTGTTGATGCAGTCCCGGTCATTGTCGGTGGCGAAATGGCAGACCCCGCTCTTGGTGGAATGGACAAAAGCGCCTCCCAAAGCTTCGTTGGTGACCTCTTCCCCGATGACTGCCTTGATGACGTCCGGCCCAGTGATGCACATGTAGCTGCTCTCTTTGACCATGAAAACCCAGTCCGTCAAAGCCGGGGAATAGACGGCTCCACCGGCGGTCGGCCCCATTGTTGCCGTAATCTGGGGGATGTAACCGGAGGCGAGGGTATTGCGATAAAAGATTCCTCCATAGCCGTCGAGAGCGGGAACGCCTTCCTGAATACGCGCCCCGCCGGAATCGTTCAGGGATACAAAGGGTTTTCTTGCTGCGATGGCCATGTCCATCACTTTCCATATCTTCTTGGCCTGCATTTCTCCGAGGCTCCCGCCGGAGCAGGTGAAATCTTGGGCGGCCGCAAAGACGACGCGGCCGTTCACCCTGCCGAATCCGGTAATGACGCCGTCGGCGGGAATTTCTTTATTTTCAAGACCGAACAGTGTCGAACGATGCTTTGTGAAAAGTTGGACTTCCTGGAAAGATCCCTTGTCAAAGAGCAGATTGAACCGTTCCCTTGCGGTAAGCTTGCCAAGCTCATGCTGCTTCTTGACCATTTCCTTGCCGCCCATGATCATCAATTTAGCTTTTTTCGATTCAAATTCCTTGATTTTCCCAGTGATGATATTTTTGTCGTTTTCTTTCCTCATAATCCCCCACATGTTTGATTTTTCAAATAATTTTCGTGGACCGTGTGATATCGTACAACATGCATAAGCGGTTTTTTCATTGACCGGGTATTTTGAAAAAGTATAATTACAATATTTGTTGATATAAATCATCTTTTTCCGAAGAAAAGGAAAGGCATTGCAACAAAGTTTGTCTTTTGCTCTTTGCCTAGAAAATGACTCTTTTAATCGGTTTAATTTAATATTGCCAGTAAGAAAAACCTTGAGGTCGTTGAGTCAGGAAACATTCAGGAAGGAGTTATCATGGGAATTTCAAAAAGGACAATTAGAGATATCGATTTTACGGGCAAACGTGTGATCATGCGTGTTGATTTCAATGTGCCGCTCAAGGACGGTGTTATCCAGGACGATACGAGGATTACTGCGGCGCTGCCTTCAATCAAGTATATCCTTGAACACAAAGCGAAGAGTCTGGTTCTCATGTCGCATCTCGGCGATCCAAAAAAGGATGCTGCCAAAGCGCGAGAGAAAGCGGAGAAGGACGGCAAGCCCTTTGATGAAGCGAAGTTCATCGAAGGGAAGTTAAAAATGGCTCCTGTTGCCGTCCACCTTGCAAAATTGCTGGGAAAGCCGGTCGCGTTAGCTCCCGACTGCCTGAGTGATGAAACTAAGAAGATGGTGGATGAGCTCAAAGATGGCGCCGTACTTCTCCTCGAAAATACCCGTTTTCACAAGGAAGAGAAATCAAAGGACCCTGCCGAGCGCGAGAAAATGGCCAAAGTGCTGGCGAGCTATGGCGACGTGTATGTAAATGATGCATTCGGTACGGCTCATCGGGCGCATGCATCAACGGAAACGATCGCGAAATTTCTCCCCGCAGTAGCCGGGTTTCTTATGGAAAAAGAGCTGGAGTTCCTTCAGGAAAAAGTTCTGAACGCTCCGGCGAAGCCCTTTGTCGCGATCATCGGCGGTGCGAAAGTGTCATCAAAAATAGCTGTGCTGGAAAGCCTGCTGGGCAAGGTCGACAAGCTGATCATCGGCGGCGGCATGGCCTACACCTTTCTCAAGGCCCAGGGGACTGCGGTCGGCAAATCGCTGGTCGAGGAAGATCAGGTCGGGACGGCAAAAAACATCCTGGAAGCGGCAAAGGCCAAGAATGTTACCCTTCTGCTTCCCGTTGACCATGTAATCGCTCGGGAGTTCTCAGCCGAAGCAGAGTCAAAGGATTCGGCCGGCGCTGCGGTGGAAGACGGCTGGCTGGGGATGGATATCGGTCCTGTAACCCTGGAAAATTACGAGGCTGCGCTTAAAGGCGCCAAGACCGTTTTCTGGAACGGTCCCATGGGAGTTTTTGAATTTCCGAAGTTCGCCGTCGGTACGACCGCTATTGCAGCGACCCTTGCCCAACTGCCTGGCGCGATTACGGTGATCGGCGGCGGAGATTCTGTATCGGCGGTCAAGAAGGCCGGTGTTGCCGCGAAAATGTCGCATATTTCGACCGGGGGCGGTGCATCTCTGGAGCTTGTCGAAGGCAAAGACCTTCCCGGCGTGGCCGCTCTTAATGATAAATAATTTACATCCCGCGAATTCAGTTCACGCTTTGCTGTAAAAACAATCCGGTCTGTTAAAGCCTGAATCAAGGGACATCTCGTAGAGAGTTTGTAACGGTCCGCACTTTGTTATCCATGAAGGCGGAAGAACATAAGATTGATGAGAAGAAATATCAAAATGGTTCTCGAATATGACGGAACAGCCTACAGGGGCTGGCAGCGTCAGGGGAATCTGCCAACCATTCAGAAAATTCTTGAAGAGTCTATCGGACGGATAACGCAGGAAAGCATTACCCTTTTCGGGTCAGGACGAACCGATGCCGGAGTCCATGCCCTTCATCAGGTGGCCAACTTCAAAACGGAATCACGTATTCCGGTGGATAATCTCTTCCGGGGGACCAACAGCCTGCTTCCTTGGGACATAGCAATCAAGGAGATGCGGGAGGTTGAAGATGATTTTCACTCCCGCTATGCGGCGAAAAGCAAAAGTTACCTATACCGGATTTTGAATTCCCCGGTCCGTTCGCCCCTGCAGAGGAACTATGCCTGGTTTATTCCCTATGCTCTTGACATTGACAAGATGACGAAGACCTTGTCCCTGCTATGCGGCAATAACGATTTTACTTCCTTCTGCGCAATGGGCAGTGATGTAAAGCATTGCATCCGGACAATTCTCCGTGCCGAAATTAGAAAGGAACCTGAAAGGATGATTTCGATAACGATCGAGGCCGACGGCTTTCTCCGCCATATGGTACGCAATATCGTGGGGACGGTGGTCGAGATCGGTGCGGGGAAAGATGCGCCGGAAACCATAAGGGACATTCTGGAAGCAAAAGATCGTGGAAGGGCCGGAATTACCGCGCCCCCTCAGGGACTGTTCCTTCAGGCGGTCCGGTATTGATATTGCCGGAGTTAATGGATTTGAAAAAATATTACGGAGATGCCATGAAGGTTTTGATCTGCGGTCATCGAGGAATGCTCGGGACGGACTTGATGATACGGTTGGGCGTCGATCACCAGGTGATCGGAAGAGACATTGATGAAATAGATATTACTTCTTATGACTCCTGCGAAGAAACGATTTCATCTATTGGTCCCGACCTTGTCGTGAATGCGGCGGCTTTTACCGATGTCGACGCCTGTGAGTCCCGGAGGGAAGCCTGTTTTGCCGTCAATGCCGATGGCGTGGCGAATCTTGCTCTGGTCTGCCGGAACCGGGGAATAAAGCTCGTGCACTTCAGTACGGACTACGTCTTTAACGGCATAAAAAATTCACCTTACAACGAGGACGATCCCTGCGATCCTCTCAATGTTTACGGCCTTTCCAAACTTGAAGGCGAACAAAAACTGCAGGGTGCGGGCTGCGATTATCTCTTGATTCGGACTGCCTGGATGTTCGGAAAGAACGGGAAAAACTTTGTGCAGGCGATCCTGAGCAAGGCATCAGCAAATCCGGTTCTCGAAGTCGTAGATGATCAGCAGGGCTGTCCGACCTTTTCCCCCGATCTTTCCGAGGCCGTCTCGCGCCTTATCGCCGGCAGTCACAGCGGAATATTTCATGTGACCAACAGCGGCCAATGTTCCTGGTTTGAATTTGCCCGCCAAATCCTGAAAACAGCCGGCATCCGGAACGTGGAAGTCAGGCCTATTTCATCGGACAAGCTGGCTCGGCCTGCCTGCCGGTCTTCCTATGGTGTGCTCAATAACGAAAAATATTCCCTGGCCACAGGGCACACCCTGCGACACTGGAAAGATGCCTTGGCCGCTTACCTTAAAGCTGTTGGGCATTAAGGGCGCCTGAATTCCTTATGGTTTATTCGATTCCCAATTGTGGTTTTTCGCGATCCTACGTCATTTCAGGAACTGACGGCCTGATGGTTGTCGATGTGGGCAGTGTCGGCGCTGCAAACGATATCGAGAAATTCATTTCCGGGCATCCGGGGATGGCCATGGAGGATGTAAGGTTTGTTACGGCGACCCATTACCATATCGATCACATCGGCGGCATGGGGGCGTTTTTGAAAAGATGTCCGCCTTCGACAAAAATCCTCTATCATCCCCTGGTGAGGGAATATTTCCGGGGGACCAGAAAACTGTCGCTCATCCGGAACTGGTTTACCGGTTTCACGCCCGCCCTGTTCTGGTGTTCCCTGTATGTCAGGGCTTTAGGACATCTGCGCTTTGAAAACCTGTCGGGGATTCCGCTGCCGGGATTGAGAAATCGGGTGCAACGGCCCTGTCCGAAAAACAGGATAGGGTATTTCGACTTGAATGTTTCCTCGCCTCTCGATCCGAAAGATAAAAGGAAAAGATCATTGCAGACCTGCAGCGCCGGTTTTGACTCATGGGAAGTGATCGAGACGCCGGGGCATACGGAAGATTCCCTCTGTTTATACAACCCTGCAACCCGGGAAATGATCTGCGGCGATCTGCTGATCAATATGGTCAAAAACGGACGGGGAAGGCTCAATCATTTCTGTTGGAGCCTGGAGATTACGTATGGCACCTATCGGGAACTTGTCGACACTCTCTGCCCCCTGGTCATCTATCCCGGTCATGGCGATGCGATCAAGCATCCGCAAAACGCCCTGTCCGCAGTCGAGGTCTTTAACCTTTCCTGAAATGTCCCGTCTTTTTAAAGATTGATTTCCCTGCAATAGAGTATCGAATTCAAAGTCCAAATTATTTCGGTTTTCACTTCTTGCTAAAGGCATATGAGCGAATAGTTTTTTAGTGGATTTCAGATGTAAATAATGATAGTGAGCAATATAAACAAGTACTTAAACAAGTTTGGTCTCGCGTGTATTTGTGATTTATGGAAGTATAAAATGACCAATAAATAATATCTTAAAAAAGATTTTGGTCTTTTTATATCTGCGAAAAGGACACTCATGAAGTTCCACGGTGTCTCCAAAACAAACTTTTATCTTCATTTTAAAGATTGCGAGTTCCAAATCAATTGGATCGGCGCCGCAAATGCTTAGAATTCCTCTGCTAGTCTAGATCCTATAAATACTAAAGGAGGAGATGATGTAATGGACGAGGTTGCAAAAATTAATGTTGGTGATTTCGAGAGGAAACCGGATGGTTCCTGGGTTTCTATTAAAAATTCGAATATAAACACCAAAAATGGAAATGTAGTCTCAATACAACCCGGCGTCACTTTTAAAAAAGGTTTCAAACAGTTCGGAGGGCTTGACATTGTAAAAGCGCTTGAAGAAAGCAGCAGCGAGAATTAAAGAAAAACGGATCTAGACTAGCAGAGACATATTAAAATGCAATTTGCCTCATCAATCAAGCCTGGATAATCTGTTTTGTTGTAAATATCAAATAACTACCTTATATTTCAGCTTCATATCGGAGAGATGATAAACTCTGTCTGTGGCTTGCGCAGTACACGATATGATCGTATAATTTAATCCCTGCATTGGCGACCTTATCAGCTCCTATACATACGCTACGCTATCGTTGGTCTGCGTCGCCTCTGTCCTGCCGTCATCCTTGATCCGGAATTGGAATAACAAAGCCTATTCAGTCGTTTTGATATGGAATGTCTGTTGGCA